>CAVHFU010000004.1:0-61894 GCA_963635575.1 bacterium
GTTGGTTTTATAAATTTATCTAAAAGGAGGTTACACCCATGAAATTACCTAAGTTTTTTACTAATTCAATGATTTTTAATAACAGCGGTATGGTAAAAAATGTAATCGGGGGGGGGTAAGCTAACTTTAGTAGAATATAGCGAATTTAGGACTAGAGCATTATGTGTAAGCATAGGGCTTTAGTCCTTTTTGTTGTTTAAAAATTAAACGCTAGACTTAAACTCTGTTAATTTAAGTCTAGCGCATAGAACAAGGGGGAAGAAAAAGATGAAAAGATTTTTTGCACTAATGATGTCACTACTTTTAATAATAACTACAAGTCAGGCATCAATCGTAACTTTATATGGATCAGAATGTACAGTAACAATGAATAGTCCGTCGAATAGAGTAATAATGTTGTCTGATTTAAGGGGCGGAATTAGATGGTGGAAGGTACTAAGCGGAGGAGTTAACGTAGTAGATAATAAATTTGTAATGCCGGAGGCGGATGTAGAAGTACAGCCTATGTATGAAGGAAATCAAATAGTGGTAGAGCAAACATCAAACGGCACAATAACTCCCGGAACTACAGAGACTACCGAGGGAAGTAATTATACATTTACTATAACTCCAAATAGTGGGTATAAGATAGCATCATTAACAGTGGACGGAGTAAGTAAAGAAATAACAAACGAAAACGGAATGACATATGAATTTACAAATGTACAAGAAAATCACGTTATAACGGCTACATATGAAGTAGGGTATACTAACGAAAGTGTAGCAAACGCACCGATTTTAACCGAAGGATTAACCCCAGTAAACTGGAACGGAAGTGCGTGGGAAACTACAACAGTCGCAAATTGGGATTATAACTATAACTCAGTAGCAGAAGCGATCCATAGTACAGTCGCCGGAAACGGTAACGGGAAATGGGCGAACGCACAAACAGCCGACGGAAGTTTATACGTCTGGATTCCAAGATATAGCTATAAGATAACAAGTGGAGAACATAGTAGCGGAAACTCATGGAATAGCTTAGATAATCCGGGAACCAATAAGATAGAAGTAAAATTCAGTAACGGAACAACAGACGATACATCAAATAGCTATATAGCTCACCCAGCATTTACATTCGGAACGGACGAATTACAAGGAATATGGGTAGCTAAATACGAAGCAAGCCAAGGTTCAACTACAAGTGAAACATCAGTGCCGACATCATCTACATCAGTCGCTAAATCTATACCGGGCGTTGCATCATGGAGAAGTATAAGTGTAAGTAATATGTTCGATTATGCATATAACACCTATAGAAATGCAGACTCACATTTAATGAAAAACGTAGAGTGGGGAGCAGTCGCATACTTAACAAACGCAATAGGAAGAATACCGTATATAAATAATAGTAGTGATTATATAACCGGAAACGCCGGGGGAAGTCAAAATGCATCTGAAGCAACAGGTACAACAAACGCATGGAATACAGCTAACGGAGTAAAGGCCTCAACAACGCATAACGTATATGGAATATATGATATGTCAGGGGGCGGATACGAATATGTATCTGCATACATAAATAACGGAAACAGTAGATTAAGTGGCTATGCAAGTAGTTTAGTAAATGCGGCGGCGAAATATAAAGACGTATATCCGGTAGGTTCAAGCAATAGCCCAGATAATAACTATACAGCATGGAGTAGTATAAAAGGCGATGCATTATATGAGACGAGCAATAGTTACTCTGGTTTTACCTCGTGGGATGGAGATAGATCAAATATTGGAGAATTTAATCCTATATTTGCGCGAGGCGGTATGAATAATGATGGTTCGTATAGCGGTATTTTTAATTTTGGGGCTTTAGATGGAACGGGCTCTACTCTGGGAGCATATTCCAATTGTAGTTTTCGTGTGGTATTAGTGATACAGTAGTGACCAAAAGGGACGGTTCTTTTTGGTCAAGACAAAAAATAGCTACAATTCGCTAAGTAAGTGAGTTGCAACTATTGGCGTTTTTAGACCTGTTCCCAATGGTCAACGAGTTAACTCGAAGATATAAATAATTAATCTAAAGCTATTGACAAGTAACAAAAATGGAATAATATAGCAAAAAAAGGAACAGTGAAAGAGGTATCAATGCAATTCGAACTACAAGGATTAAAAAATGTGGCGCTTACACTAAGCGAAATGCCGTATGTACATAATACAAACTTACGGCAAAGAGATAAAGGTTTTATTTGAAGTAAAGTCACAATTTATACAATTAGTAAAAACGTTCGTAAAAGGAGACTGGATAAACGAGATAAATGACTTTAGAAGATTTTTTGCCGGATACAGTAATAGAAATGATTAAAGAAGGTGAAGCCAAGGAAAGGAATGAATGAAGGAAAACTCTTTTCTATAACGAGGCTACTAAAAAAGAAATTAAAAAGTAATCCTAGTAAAAAAATTAGAAAACTTATCTAATGAAAAATTAGACGAGATAATCGATAACATATTTATCTTAAACTCATGTGAAGAGGTTGAAAGAATATTGGAATAAGATATAATTCCAAGAACAGGCCACATAAAACATTTACCGAATCTATTGACCTAATAAGTATAAAGTGGTAAAATAAAAGGGTGTTTAATCACTAAATATTAAAATCTTATTGATTGAGAGGTCGTAAAATGTCTAATTCTACACAGAGCACCCAGTCCACATCCGTTAACGCTTGGAAACGTTACAGTTTAAGGAGCGATTTCTATTACGGAAGAAAAAAGGTAACTGTTAACGCCGACAAAACGTACTATGCGATTGAAATTAACGGAAAAATTATTTCTCCGTTGTTTGAAAAGCTGACGATAATGCCATCATTTAACCACTGTGTGAATGACGGCTTGCATTTCTTAACATCTCCTGACGGTAATGAAATTATTTCCGAGAACTATAAGAAGATTGGAAAATTTTATACTATTCAAAGTCTTGGAAAGTACTATGCAAAGGCTGAGTCTTTGAACGGAAAGCTTGGTACTATAAGTTCTAATGGCAATGTCTGCATAAAATGTGAGAATGATGTCTTAGAGAGGTTCGGAGATGTATATGCAATTTGCGGCAAGATGGTTGATGGCGAAATGAGATACGGCATCTTTACTGTAAACGGAGAAAAGGTGGTTGATTATAACTTTGTGAAGTATGAAATTATTCAAGGAAGGGTCGTTATGATAACAGAGGAAGGAAAGAAATGGTGTTACAATAAATTAGGCATAAGGCTTAAAGTTTAAGTCTTAAGGGAGAGTCTTCGGATTCTCCCATTTTTTATTTAAAAATCTTTTCTTACAAAAAACTAATTTTTTTAATTTAAATGTCGATGAAGAGTATAGTGAGAAAGGGTTTGAATAAAATGGGAACTAAATGGAGCAAGTATGACAAATTGTGGGTTGTTTTTTCGATAGTTTTAATTCTTTTAGGAAGTATATATAAATTTTCGTTTATTGTAGACTCTACTTCAAACATACTGTTAGAGATAATTTCTGGGGTTTTAGCTATATGCGGCGTAACTTATGTTTTCGGAATTGCGAAGCAGTCAAAATTCGCGTATTTTTTCGGTATTGCTAATGTTATACTATATGCAGTTGTTTGCTATTCAAAAGGATTATACATAAGTACTGGATATAACTTATTATATAGCTTTCCTGTTATGATTTACGGATACATTAATTGGGGAAGGGTAGGAAACGAGGAAAATGACGGCATAAAGTCGCTTAGTAAGTTGGGAAGAGTATTTTTAGCTATTGGGATGATTTTTGCAGTTTGTGTTTTTGCATTCATTTCTAAGAATATCTTAAATGGAAGTAACGTAATTTTAGATGCTATTGTTTCGGTATCAATTTGCGTGGCTACTTTCTTAATGGCGAAAAAATACATCGAGCAATGGTTTTTATTTATAATTGCAAATTTCTTTGGCTTAATAATGTTTTTAACAATTAATTTTAATAATATGCAAGATATAGAATTACTAATTATGTGGGCAATATATTTAATAAATTCGTTTTATGGGATGTTTGCATGGAAAAAGACGTTAAAGGAAAATGACTAGGAGGAAAAATGATGAAAAAAGTTACAACTTTGATTTTGTGTGTTACGGTTTTGGCTACGGTTTGTGTTGCTATGACTACGTCTGAGCGTCAACAAGCTTATGCGGATGTATTCAATCCGGATGCAATAAATAAGGAAGAAACTATGGACAAGCTAATAGTTGAGCCGGAACCTATAATAGAAGAGCCAGTAAAAGAGGAACATGTTTATGACGGAATTGCATATCTTACTTTTGATGACGGACCTTCTACTACAATTACACCGCAAATTTTAGATATCTTAAAAGAAAAGAATGTTAAAGCTACATTTTTTGTAATAGGAAGTTATGCAAAAAGCCATCCGGAGCTAGTTAAGAGAGCATATGACGAAGGCCACACAATAGGACTTCATTCATATACACATAAAAAAAGTATGTTTAATTCGCTAAAAGCTTTTAAAGAAGAGGTGGACAAGACGTACGATGTGGTATATGATATTATAGGAGAAGCTCCTAAGTATTTTAGAATTCCTTATGGAACAAAAATAGGAAAAACTTTTAAGGATTATTTGAATGAAAAAGGTCTTAGTGTAATAGGATGGAACTGTGAAAGTTACGATTCAAGAACATATACAACTAAGCCGGAGCAGTTAGTTCAAGCCGTAAAAGATACAATGGGAACTAAAAAAGAAGTTACTGTTATAATGCATGATACATATGGAAAGCAAAAAACAGCAGATGCGTTATCTGACATTATAGAACATTTTAACGAGGTAAATTATGAGCTAAAGAAATACGAATAAATAGAAGGAGAAGTAGCAAATATGGCAATTTGGGCAATTTCCGATTTCCACTTATCCTTCGGTGTAAAAGACAAGCCGATGGATGTGTTCGGTAAAAATTGGGTGGCTTATGAAGAAAAAATAAAAGAGAATTGTCTTACCAATATAAAGCCGGAAGATATAGTTTTACTTGCCGGTGATTTTTCGTGGGGAATGTACTTAGATGAAACAATTCCTGATTTTGAATTTTTGGAATCTCTTCCAGGTAGAAAAATTATGATTAAAGGGAACCATGATTATTGGTGGGAGACTCAAAGTAAACTTAATGCTTTTAAGAAGAAAAACGGATTTAAATCTGTCGAGTTTATACATAATAATTTTGTTGGACTGGATAATATCGCGATATGCGGCACTAGAGGCTGGGAAATAGGAAGTACAGATGTAGATGAGGATACTGATAGAAAAGCATATGAAAGGGAAAAGGCGAGATTAATTCGTTCTCTTGAAAGTGCAAGTAAAGCGGGATATAATGAGTTTATTGTTATGCTTCATTATAACTTAGGAATTAACCAAGAATATGTAGATATATTAAAAAGTTACGGTGTTAAGCTATGCATTTTTGGACATTTACACGGCAAGACAGATTATATGGATTATGAAAAAGACGGAATTCGTTTTTTATGTACATCTTGTGATTTAATCAATTTTATGCCTATTTTAATCAGAAAATAAGGGGGAAGTTTTATGAATTTACCAAACAAAATAACTTTATCTAGAATTATTTTAGTACCATTTTTTATGATAATTATGTTTTTACCGATTCCGTATGTAAATTTAATTGCGTTTCTTGTTTTTGTTATTGCCGCTAGTACGGATTGTGTTGACGGACATTTAGCTCGCTCGAAAAATATGGTTACAAATTTTGGTAAGTTTTTAGACCCGCTAGCGGATAAGCTTTTAGTTACAGCAGCGTTAATTGCATTAGTAGGCCAAGATAAATTACCTTCTTGGATAGCTACTGTAATTATAGCAAGAGAATTTATTGTTACGGGAATAAGGTTAATTGCAAGTGGAGAAGGAAGAGTAATTGCTGCTAGTATGTGGGGAAAGGTAAAGACAGTTACACAAATTATTGCTATTTCTTTACTATTAATAGATAAGTACAGACTTCCGGCAGAAGAGTCAGACATTTTTATGTTAGGTAAATTAGAAACTTTATTTGCGAATTTTATTCAAGCACCGCTTGAAGGCGTTATAGGAATTTTATCTACAATTATGGTTATTGTTGCGGTTATTACTACTATTTATTCCGGATATGACTATATTGTAAAAAATAAAGATGTATTAAAATTGGAGGATTGTTAGTTTTGAGAAACATTAAATTTATTATTGAATATGACGGAACAAAGTATAATGGATGGCAGTCTCAAAAAAATGGCATTGGTATTCAGGAGATGATTACCAATGCCATTCATCAAGTTACAGGAGAAGAAATTAAGATAAATGGTTCGGGAAGGACTGACGCAGGAGTTCACGCAATGGGGCAAACTGCTAATTTCCTAACTAATTCGACTATTCCTATTGAAAAATTTCCGACTGCCGTTAACTCATTCTTACCGAAGGATATTGTTATTAAAAGTGCTGAAGAAATGGACGAGAAGTTTCATGCAAGATACAGTGTTCGCGGTAAGAAATATATGTACATTATAAATAATTCAAAAATTCGCTCGGCACTTGATTTTTACAGAGAATATCATATAAATCAAGAACTTGATTATAAAAAGATGAAAAAAGCATCAGAATACTTCGAGGGTACATATGATTTTAGAGGATTTATGGCATCCGGAAGTTCTGTAAAGGATACAATAAGAACTATTACAAAGGTTCAAATGAAAAAGCGTGATGACGGAAGAATTATATTTTCTTTTACAGGAGACGGATTCTTGTACAATATGGTTAGAATTATTGTTGGAACTTTGGTTGAGGTTGGACTTGGCAAAATTAAGCCGGAGGAAATTACTGATATAATTAAATCAAAAGACAGAGCACGTGCCGGTAAAACTGTACCTGCACAAGGATTATATTTAGTGGAGGTTTATTATTGATGAACATTTCAAAAGTATTTTTTACTACTGAGGATAATTTTAAATTAGTCGGACTGCTGTATGCTACGGAGGTAAAAGGCATACTTCCGAGAATAAAGAAGTTAAATAAAGTTGTTATTTTTATTCACGGAATGTATAGTGATTGCTTAAAAAGGCGTGACGATATTTTCGGCGAGGAATTAAATAAAGCGGGATATGCATACTTTACTTTTAATAACAGGGGAGCAGAAGTGGGCAATTTAAATATGGATATGTTACAAGGAACAGCCTTTGAAAATCCATATGACGGATACTATGATATAGAAGCTGCAATAAAAGCTATGGAGAAAAGAGGGTTTAGGGAGATTCATATTTTGGGACATAGTTTAGGCTCGAGTAAAGTTTTAAATTGGTATCCTAAAAAGAAGACGAATGTGACAAGTATTGGGCTTTTATCTCTAACTGCTTTATCGGATAAGTATCGTCAAGTGGCAGGAGATAAAGCTTACAAAATAGCAATTTCTATTGTTGAATCACGAATTTCAAAAGGCAAAGGAAATGAACTTTTAAGACCTGAGATTTATCCGAAACCGATTTCGGCAAATACATTTAATACTATATTTAATAGTCAAAGTGAGTTTAATACTGTATTTTATGAAGATGAGAATTGGAAAGCTGAGTCCTTAAATGTAATTGAAGAACCTTTATTTATGCGATATGGAACAGTAAATGAAACAATTACAAGATCGGCCGATGAAACTGTTAATCTTATTAAAAAGCTTGTAAAAAATGAAAAGTTAGATGTTGGGTATGTTAATGGTGCAGATCATTCTTACCACGGTAAAGAAAACGAATTAATTAATGAGTATATTGAATTTTTAAAGAGAAAGTAAAAGATTATCATAATTTTGTAAAATGCAATTTACAAAATTCAAATATATTATAGTTTTATAAAATCGATTTTACATTTTTACTTTCCTAAGAAATAAAAAAATATACATTAAAGTTTCTGTATAACATTTATTTTGCCACATATAATGAAATTAGCGTTATATGGAGGCGGATATATGTTAAATTATGAGATTATAGGAAAGAAGATAAAGTATTTAAGAATAGAAAAAGGCATGAATCAAAAAGCGTTCGCTGAGAAGTTAGGTGTTTCAATTGGATTTGTGAGCCAAGTCGAGTCAGGAGATAAATGTTTTAATTTAAAAAGACTAGAAGAAGTATCTAAGGTGCTTGGGAAGCCTGTTGCTTATTTTATTGAAGGAGCGAATTTAGATGATGTAAAAGCAATGGAAGAGGAGATACAATTTTTGCTTAGAAGAATTTCTCCGGACAAGTTAGAAATGGTAAGTAAAATGTTAGAAGCTATTATTAATGAAGTTGAATAAGAGTAAAACTAAGCGGTCAAGACCGTTTCCGATGATTTGTCGGGAATGATTTTGGCCGCTTTTTGCAGTCCTGGATTAAATTACACAATTACTAATGCTTTACCTACGTCAAGCACATCAGGATTTTGCAAGTTATTTATTTTTGCTAAATTTTCTACGGTTGTGTAGAACTTTTTTGCGATTTTCCATAATGTATCGCCCGATTTTACGAAGTAAATTGTTATGCCTGTATTTATAATTGGAGCTTCTTCCATTTCGATTATATCGCGGAGTAAGGAGAGGCTATTTGATGAGTTTTTATAACCTGAAACTGTCATCGATATTTTTACATCGTATTTGTCCCCTCCGGCAGGTGTAACTTCAATGTTACTTATTGATACATTTTCTAAAATATCTATGTCACTAGATAATACATGCTCTAATGGTATATCTAGGGAAACACTATTTTTTTTCCCGGTTGAAGGTACTGAATATAATATTGTTACATCTATTATTCCTTTTAGCATATTGTTGTCGTTTTCTTTTTCTAATGTTACATTTTTCAATCTAGCAAAAGGAACAAGAATTTTAACTTCGCTGTCTTCCGGTATCGATATTGAGTCACGAAGTGTCACATCCTCTGTTTGAATAGCTCCGTTTGTTTCATAATAAATTTCATCTTTTTGAGGAAGTAGTTTTTTTGTTGTGTCATATACATCCTCTATTACGGTTATTTCATTATTTTGGAATACCTTTGCACTGGTTGCTATCTCTGCATCTATCTCGATAACTCTCATAAGCTCATCTGAGTCAGGTAGAATTTTTAGTGCAACATTTTTTATTGCATTGATTATTTTTGCCACATCATTTTCATTGATGTCGCGTATGTCTATGAATGTTGAAAAAGGTATAGTGGTTTCAAACGTGAATATTTCGTTTGAATTATCAGCGGTATAATAGATTTTTATATGGAAATCTGCTTTTACAATTATCTTCCCTTCTGATATAACTAAATCTTCATTTTCCATAATACATTCGTATTTTACTATGTCTTTTATATCCGGTGAGTCCGTTCCTAACATTGCAGTATCTTTTAGAGTGGAATTATTTGATGTTTCGGCTAGAAATGTTGAAACGGTTTGTGAAGATGTAAGGACTTTGGTTGTATCATTATTTCCTATAGATTCAATATAGTTTACTTTGTTTTGATTAGAGTATTTCAAATTTGCATTTAATTCTGCTGATACACTTAGTTTTCTGCCGTTTAGTATTAGAGAGGAAACTTTGACAGGGGATATAGTTAGATTTATACAGGATTCTGAGGTTAGGTCCTTTGCGGCAAATGTGTTTTTAAATGGTATTGATGTTGAAATGCGGATTATTTCACTTGGGCTGTCCGCCGAAACATAGAGGATATTAAACTCACAATCTCCTGAAAATGTTATCTGTCCGGAGTTTACCGAGTAATCATTTATTACTGGTACGGTATCTACAAAAAGTACCGAATCGACATCCGGTTTTACGTCCGGAATTATGACGTCTCCTTCGATAAAGAATGAGTCATTTACTTCCGGATAAGTTTGATTTAATGTAATTGAATTTTGAGTTAAATCTATCATAAGTCATCTCCATTCTGCCGATATTCGGCTTGTTTTTTCTAATGCAATTTATGACTTTACATCTTATTTTAGAACAAGTTATTGAAAAAAGAAAATATGGTGACGAAAAACGTTGACCATAATCGACTAACGTGATATAATAAATAAGTTGATATCTGTATTTAATAGAAACATTTTTTTGTTTCTAAGTAATTCTTAATAAAATTAGGAGGAAATAACAATGTTGAAGCCTTGGATTAAGGTTAGCTCTTTCGGAGGAGCCAACTCTGTTACCGGTTCTTGTCACATGATTACTGTGACAATAGATAAGTGGCAGTATCACTATTTAGTGGACTGTGGGATGTTCCAAGGGAGAATAGCACGGAAACAACCGGAGCTAAATTTTAACTTACGCCCATACGCTTGTGACATCTCTGCGATTTTTGTGACGCATGCACACATTGATCATATTGGTAGGATTCCGGCTATGTATAAGTGGGGATATAGGAATCCCATTTACGCAACGGCACCGGTTGTTGAACTTTCGGCGATTATGCTAGAGGACTCGGCGAAAATTCAACTAAAAGACTATTCAACGATGATTAAGAAGGAACTCTCCAAGAAGTACCGAGGAGAAGAGTATAAGGAAGTTGAGTTACTGTATGAACTTTCAGACGCAGTTGACGTAATGGCTCAATTTGTGCCTGTTGAAAGAGAAAAGGAAATAGAAGTGACCCCGTTTTTGACGGTTACGTTTTATGACGTTGGTCACGGATTAGGTTCTTCTGCCATTAAGCTAAGCTTTAATAATGGAGAGGAAACTTGCAATCTACTTTTCTCCGGCGACTTAGGTAATCTTAGCAACCCGATACTTAAAACTCCGGAATATGGGTACCATTATGATATTGATGCCGTTTTTGTCGAAACTACTTATGCGGGACGATTCCATGATTCTCAAGAAAAAAACTGGGGGATTGTTCGTAAGGAAATTGCGGAAACTATCTTAGCCGGTGGTAGAGTTATAGTACCAGCGTTTGCGGTTGGAAGAACCCAAGAGCTACTGTACCTTTTCTATGAAGACATGACCAAAAATGACGACTACGTTTCGGAGATTTTTAGGAAGACGAAATTTTATGTGGATTCTATGCTAGCAGTAGCAGCAACAAGAGTTTTCATGAAATTTCCGGAAGAGTTCAACTCTAAAATTAGGGAAATGGCAGAAAACAACAAGAGTCCATTTTACTTCTCTAATCTAGAGTTGGTTGAACTTAAAGAAAGGAGTATAGAACTCCAAAACAGCAGAGAGCCATGCATCATTATTTCGGCAGCCGGAATGTGTGACGCGGGGCGCGTAATCTTTCACCTAAAAGAGGCTATTGAGAAGCCGAAGAACTTAGTAGTTCTTACGGGATACCAAAGCGAAGGAACTTTAGGTAGGAGGCTTATTAATGGCGAGAAAATAGTAAACATTGCTAAAAAGCAATGCCATGTGTGTGCCAAGATTACTTCTATCAATACTCTTTCGGGGCATGCGGATCAAAATGGCATTATAAATTGGCTCAGAAGCATCGAACCAGGTTATGAATTGTTTTTAATTCATGGTGAACCAGAGGTTCAGCAAGAATTTAAAAGTTTTTTGGAAAAAGTTTGTGGGATTGATGTTGTACGTTGCTTCAAGAAAATTGATGAGGAACCACAAGTGGAAAGACGAAAGAAAGGAAAAAGCAATGAGTTTGGCCGAAAGAAAGAAATACTACTGCTCGAAGAGCAGTTAGAGGATATTGAAGACTTAGGTTGCGAAGGCTTAAGGAATAAGATTTCTAAAGAGATGAAGGAGGTTAAACATAGACACTAAAAAAATCTCCACCCTATACGTTGGGTGGAGATTTTTTTTAGTTGTTTTTTTTGTGCTGCAACTCCATGCGAAGTTCTGCCATTTTGTAAATCCCATATTTTTTATTTGCGTATGTTTTGACTTCCTCTACACTCAGGCCATTACAGAACCCCAAAACGATTTGCTGCATTTGATCCCAAGTAAAATCGGGATCAGCATACAGCTCGAGTTGCTCATCTGTCAGTCCCATTTCCTTTCCAAATCTGATTTGGATCTCTTGTCTTTCATTGTACTTCTTTTCTTCCATAACTTCCTCCATAAGTAGATTTTGGAATTTTCTTTTGCCAATTAGGTAAAAGGGAATATAAGCACGTCAGTTAACATATTATATCACGTTTTTGTAATTATTGTCAACTTTCTTCGCTAAATCAAAAAAATCGCAAATTAAAATTATTATTTATTTAATCTTTATCTTTGTGTATAAATATGATAGAGTGTGTAGTGGAGGAGATGATTAAATGAGTAATAATTTTTTTACCCAAAAGAACCTGATAATTATAGGTGTCGTGGTTTTTTGCATAATTTTAATTGGTAGCATTTTCTCAGTAATATACGTTAAAAATAACATAATAGATAATTTAAATTTTGAAGTGGTAGCTGAAAAATCTACTGATTTTGGAATTGAAACCGAAAATAATTTTATAATCACTTCAGAAAAGAATTATTCTGCAAGAACTTTGAAAAAAGTTATTGCATTAAACCCTAGTATTGATTTTAGCTTGGACAAGGTAGATAGTAATACTTACGTACTTACTCCGAGTGATAAATTAAAAGATGATTCAATTTATAATGTTTACATATCTATTGACGGTGAAAAGATAGATAAATCATGGGCATTCCAAACCAAAGCGGATTTTAAGGTAGTATCTACATTACCTACATCTAATGTTAGCAATGTAAACAAAAATACTGCGATAGTGATGAATTTTTCCAAACCAATTACAAATATAGATGGCTTTTTTGAGATATCTCCTAAAGTTAGTGGAAATTTTGAATATAGAGAAAAAAATGTGGTTTTTAAACCCGAATCGTTAGATTTAGATACCATTTATGAGGTGACATTAAAAAAAGGCCTAAAAAATGTGTATGGGGAAGAACTTTTGGAGGACTATACTTTTTCTTTTAGAACGGAATATAATAATTATAATTATTTTGCGTTCGTAGATGGCTATGAAAGCACATTTAGGGCCGATGAAATACCGGATATAAAAATTTCTAGTAGTGAAAAATATCATTATTCCGAATTTGACATTAATCTCTATAAATTAAATAATTTGCAGGAATATGTTAATTTCCTTGAAATACATCATAATGAAGTAAATTCTGAAATTGGAGAAGATACTGACCACATATTTGATATGTCTAAATATTCGGTGGCATATAGCTTTAAAGGTAAGGTAGAAGAATATCCTAATTCGTGGATAGAGTATATAAAATTCCCGGATACATTAGAAACTGGATGGTATATTGCAGATGCTAGGGCTACGGCATGGGATTTCCATTTTCAAAAGGCAATTCAAATTAGCGACGTTTCGGTTTATACTTATGGCTTAAACGGTGAAGTTAAGATATGGTGTAATGATACAGATACGGGGACGCCACTATCCGGTGCAACTGTTCAAGTGGGCGATTTAGCAGCTATCACGAATAAAGATGGTATTGCATCATTCAGCTTAACAGATTCTAACAAGCAAAGAATTCTTATCACGACCAAAGAAGGAAAAGAATTTGGAGAATATATGTCTTTAGTTGACAAAGACGAAAGTGACTTAGTAGACGACTACTATACATATCTATATACAGATAGAGAAAGATATTTCCCTACTGATACAATTAATTTTTGGGGTACTATAATTCCCAAAAAATCTACTATAAATATGCCTGAAAAAGTTACTGTTAAATTGGACGAAAAAGAAATTGAAGTTAAGGTAAATGAAAATGGTATGTTTTTCGGAAAATATGAAATTTCAAACCATACAAGCACATGGTTATATGTTAATTTAGAATTGAACGGAAAAGAAGATTATATAAAGGGAATTGAAATAGTGGATTATATTAAACCTGTGTATAAGATAACTTCTAATTTTGATAAAGAGTATTACAGGGGAACTGAACCTATTAATTTAAATGTTTATGGAAAGTTTTATGATGGAACTTCTGCTGAAAATTTACAACTTAAAGTTTCGTATAATGGTAAAAAGAATAAAACAGTTACGCTAGATTCAAACGGAGAAGGAAAGGTAAGAATAGACTATAATTCCTCTACGAAAGATGGAGACTACGGCTATGCTTACGCAAATATAGAAGTGGCAGGAATTGATGAGTACGCTTCTAGCTATAATTCAGTTCCTTATTTTCCAACTGATTATAGCATTAGGACTGACTGGGACAGCCAAGATGAAAAGTTAAAATTAAAAACAAATAAATATAACTATGATGCAATAGAAAATGGTGTATTAAATTATTATAAACTATATGAAGGAGAGTCATTTGATCAAAAGGTATATATTGATATTTATGAACTGGAAAGCGTAAAAACTAAAGTTGGTGAATCTTACAATGCGTATACAGGATTATTAGAGCCTAAATATAAATATGACCATGTTGAAAATATAATTTCAAATATAGAAGTAAATATTGGGAAAGACAAAGAAGAGTTTTTAGATTTAGCTAGTATAGCAAGGAGAGACAATTGTACATATGAGGCACGTATTAGTTTTGTCCTTCCTGACGGATATGCCGGGCAAAAAATTGTGCAATTATTTAAATATTCTAATTTCAATTCTAATTCTGATAATTACTATTTTAGACGTGATGATAACTACAAAGCATTAAAAATGGGCGAAAGCACAACACTAATGTTTACTGGAAAAGAACTTCCTCAAAATTTCAGAATGATTTATTTCGTTTCAACAGATAAGGTTAATACAATGGGAGTTACTACAAGTAATAGTGTAAAAGTAACTATGGCAAAGGATTTAGTACCTAATTGCTTAGTAAATGCTGCTGTGTTTGACGGAAAGAGGTTACAGGAAATAGGCACGGAGTATTTAATGTATGACACTTCTGAAAAAGAATTGGATATTGAGATATTAACTGATAAAGATGTTTATAAACCTGGTGACACAGTACGGGTAAACATTCTGGTTAAAGATAGTACGGGTGCACCTGTAAAAACAGAAATGGTAGTTAGTGCAGTTAATGAGGCTACTTATGAAAATGAATATTATGATACGCCTATTAGCCTTTTATATAAGGAAAGATATCATTATCCAAAAACTTTTATAAGTAATTATTATCAGAACTTTGAAGGTGGAGACGGCGGTGGAGGAGGTGAAGAAGCAAGAGAAAAATTCGTGGATGTTCTTTTGTTTAAGCCTATAACCACTAACGAGAATGGTAAGGCAACAGTAGAATTTACTACGTCAGATGACCTAACTTCTTGGAGAATAACCGCTGTTGCTGTTTCTAAAGATGTTAAAGGTGGCATAAAAACAAAAAATGTGTCTGCTTCTATCCCATTCTTTATAAATCAGGTTATTAATGAAAAGTATACAGTAAATGATGATGTAGTATTTAGTTTAAGAGCTGCTGGAAATGCAACAAAGCTTATAAGCAGTAACGTAAAATATGAAGCTAAAATAGAAGGTAAAGATAGTAAGGAACTAGTTTTACAACCTTCAAAGACAGCAATGTTTAACTTCGGAAAACTTCCTATTGGTAAGTATAAGGTTAGCGTTAAAGCAGAGAGTGGAGAGTATAGTGATGCGATAAATAAAGAAATTGAGGTTGTAGAATCTAATAGTGAATTATCTATTGTGAAGATTGTTGACATCTCTGAGTTATCTAGCATTGAAGCGTTAAAATATCCGATTAAATTAATGTTCTTTGATAAAGATAATGGATTAGCTTATAAATCACTTAAGAAAGTAATTGAGCAGAGTAATGGTGGAACTAATGAGCAAATTTTTGCTAAAAATAGTGCATACGAGCTATTAAATGAGTTTTACGGAAAAGAAGTTTATAGTGTGGACTCTAAAGTGATATTACAAAATTATACTGGAGGAATTTCTAAATTTTCATACACATCGGAAGATCCGCTTATAACTGCAAATATTTGTATGATAAATGCTGATAAGATAGATAATAAAAAGGCTATTGAATATTTTTATAGAATAGTAAATGCTTCTGACTCAATGCCGAATGATGTTACGGCATCATATATGGGATTAGCTGCATTAAAGCAGCCTGTTTTAAATGATATAAAATATTTATTAAATAGCGATAACGGATTAGAATTAATTGATAAAATAAACTTGATTTCAGCTTTAGCGTACATTGGAGATTATGCTTCAGCACAGAAATATTACGAAAAAAGTATCGAAGGAATAATGACTGCGGACAAGGAATATAAATACATAGGAAGTGATTACGAAACGGCTGTCTATAAGGCTAATTCAAGATTACTTACAACTCTTGCATTAACAAATCATGTTGATTTTAAGAATGTATTAAATTATGTACTTGATAATTCTGCAGACGATTATATTTCAGCCCTAGACTTATTGGTAGCAATAAATAATTATATGCCGATTAAAGATACTAAGTCTTGGATGGAATATGAACTAAACGGAGAAACGATAAAAGTTAATTTTGCAGATAAGAGATTAGAAGTTTTGACTTTAGATGAAAATGAAATGAAAACTTTTAGCGTAAAACGTAGCAATGGCGATATTGAAGTGATGGTTGAATATGTTGGAGGAGTTTCTGAAATTTCTAATATTTCCGATAAAGTTAAAATCAAGAAGACTGTAACTAGCGGAAAGCTTGGAGATTACTCGGATGTAACTTTAGAAGTATTTGTATTAGATGATAAGGAGGAATATTACTTAATAACAGATTTTATCCCATTATCATCGCGTTATGCAAAAGCCGAAAGTTCATATAACGGCGGCTATTATTATATGGGGTATGAAAACCAAAAAATCAACTTTAATATTAATTCCAAAAAACATAAGAATTGGACAATAAAGTATAAAATAAGAAATGTATTTTCAGGAGAATTCTTGATGGAGAGTGCATTTGCAACAGATTCAAACGGCATGATTGTCGGGAAATCAAATGATTTAAAATTTAATGTAGAGTAAAGGAGAGACGTAAATGAAAGCAGAAGAGAAGAAGTTTTTTACAATGTCTGTTGATGAAACACTAAAATCGCTTAACTCCTCAAAAAAAGGACTAAGTGATGAAGAGGTACAAAAAAGGATCGAAGAATATGGGCATAATAAACTTGAAGAAAAGAAAAAACAAAGTTTATTGTCTAAGTTTATTGATCAATTTAAAGATTTAATGATAATTGTATTATTAGTTGCAGCGGCTATTTCAGTGTTTATTGCTAAAGAGTGGGTTGATGCAATAATTATTTTATTTGTGGTAGTGGTAAATGCTATTTTAGGCGTTATTCAAGAAAATAAAGCGGAAAAGTCCTTGGAAGCCTTAAAAAATATGTCCGCCCCATTTTCAAAGGTTATGCGTAACGGACAAGTATGCCATATAAAAACTGAGGAAATTGTGCCTGGAGATGTTGTAATTTTAGAAGCAGGTGATTTTGTCCCAGCAGACATGAGACTTATTGAATTTGCCTCACTTAAGATAGAAGAAGCAGCGTTAACCGGCGAATCTGTTCCAGTAGAGAAAGAAGATGTAGTAATAAGTAAAGATGATGCTTCTCTAGGTGATAGAGTTAATATGGCTTATTCGGGAAGTAGTGTCGCATATGGTAGAGGTGCAGGTGTTGTTACCGGCACCGGTATGAACACAGAGGTTGGGAAAATTGCTGCATACTTATCAGATACAGATAATTCAATGACACCACTTCAAGTAAAACTTGCTGAACTTAGTAAGATTTTAACTGTTGCAGTTGGTATTATTTGTGTATTGGTGTTTTTGTTCAGTTACATAGCTAATCCAAACATCGGTGTAGATGGAATAATGGATTTATTTATGAAAGCTATAAGTTTGGCTGTCGCCGCAATTCCAGAGGGATTACCGGCAGTTATTACAATTGTGCTTGCAATGGGAGTACAGAGAATGGCCAATAGAAATGCTATAATAAGAAAGCTTTCTGCTGTTGAAACTTTAGGCTCGACTGAGGTAATTTGCTCTGATAAAACAGGCACATTAACATTAAATAAAATGACTGTAAAGGAGTTGTATTATTCTGGGAACTTAAGCACAGCAGATAGCATTAAAGATTTTAGCAAAGATGGAGAAAAAATGGCATTGATTCTTACTTTGTGTAACGATTCAAAAGAAAATACAAAAGGCGGCAAGGAGACTGAGTTTGTTGGTGACCCTACCGAAACTGCATTGGTTGAATATACCAAACCACGTGGATATGCGAAAAATGAATGTGAAGCAAGGTATGTTAGAGTAGGAGAAATTCCATTTGATTCTGAAAGAAAACTTATGACAACAGTTAACACTGTTGAAAATAAGATTTATTCTTTAACTAAAGGTGCACCTGATTTATTAATAGAGAGGTGTAGTAAAATTTTAGTTAATGGTGAAACAAGAGATATAACATCGGATGATATAAAAAATATTGAAGAGGCTAACTCAGCTATGGCACATAAAGCTCTAAGAGTGCTTGCTGCGTCGTATAAAGAGTTAACTAAAGTCCCTGAGAAGGCAACTTCAAAAGAACTTGAAGAAGAGATGATATTTGTTGGACTTGTTGGAATGATAGATCCACCAAGACCGGAAGTAAAAGATGCAGTAAAACTTTGTAAACGTGCGGGAATTAAGCCTATAATGATTACAGGTGATCATAAAGACACTGCAGTGGCAATTGCAAAGGAAATCGGAATAATTAGTGACGATTCTATGGCTATAACAGGTCAAGAGTTAGATAAATTGAAAGATGAAGATTTTACCGAAATTGTTAAAAAATATTGTGTTTATGCACGTGTATCTCCTGAACATAAGGTTAAGATAGTAAAGGCATGGAAAGCTTTAGATAAAACTGTTGCAATGACAGGAGACGGAGTAAATGACGCACCTGCACTAAAAAATGCAGATATCGGTGTTGGTATGGGAATTACAGGAACAGACGTATCTAAGAGCGTTTCAAATATGGTATTAACTGATGATAACTTTGCAACTATTGTTAACGCGGTTGAAGAAGGAAGAAAAATTTACAGTAATATTAAAAAGGCTGTTCAATTTTTACTATCTTCAAATTTAGCTGAAGTTGTTGCAATATTCTCTGCTACAATTTTTGGTTTAATAACAAAGCAAGATTGGAACATATTGGCTGCTGTGCAGATTTTATGGATTAATTTAGTTACAGATGCATTCCCGGCTTTAGCTTTGGGAGTAGAAAAAGCTGAAAGTGATGTTATGAATAAAAAACCAAGACGTGCAAAAGCTAGTTTCTTTGATGAGGGCATGGGAATTAACGTAATATTCCAAGGAATCGTAATTGGTGGTCTTACATTACTTGCTTACTATATTGGAGAATTTGTTTATCACGAACATACACTTGGCATGACGATGGCATTTGCGACACTTTCATTTACTGAGCTATTCCATTCATTTAATGTACGTTCAATGGATAAATCATTACTTACAATTGGAGTATTTAGCAATAAAACATTAAGCTTGGCAATTTTAGGTTCGGCAGCATTACAACTTATCGTTTTAACTATACCATTCTTGGCTGAAATTTTTAAAGTTGAGATAATGGGAAGTGCACAATGGCTATGGGTAGTTGGACTATCATTTGCGATAATTCCTATAGTAGAAATTCAGAAATTTATTTACAGAAAAGTACATGTTGAAAAAGTAATGTAGTAAAAGTTCCTATGGGGGTTGATTTTTATGTAAAGTTGTTGTATAATAATAAATGTATCCATTATTAATAATATCAATTTCCGGAAAATAGGAGGAAAAACAATGAGCATTCAGAAACTTACCCACAATGAAATTCGTCGATTCGAGCGTGCTAGCCGTAATGGACAAAAAGCAGATGAACACACGGCTAACGTAAGCACACATCGTAGTAAGCATCGCTATTCCAACGACCCGAGACATATAGCCCGTAAGTATAACGCCGTGTGCAAAAAAGATAAATATTGGGATAAGATCAATTCTAGGTATGGTGTTAGTTGGCACGATGTCAAAAAGGAGCTTGAAGCTGAAGAGCAAGCTGAAAATGAAAAAATAGCTGCTGAGAAGCAAGCTGCAAGCGCGAAATTAGCTGCTAAGCAGCGTGAGGCTAAAAAGCGCAAGGAAGAACGCGACTGGGCAGAACTCTACGAAAAGTCGTTTGGCAGTAAAGAGTTTTTACAGAAATATTACGAAGTCGAAAGCGGCGAAGAAGAAAACGACGAATATGAATACGTCGGATAATGTGAGGTGAGATGTTGCGAAGAGAGTCCCGTAATTGGGACTCTTTTTTTCGTTCATAATTTTGGAATTGCTTCATTTATGTACCTGAATATTTTACTTTTATAAGCACAAAATATAACTATCAACCGCGGTTGATTGAAGATAAAATGTAATATAGGAGGGTGTCCAAAATGAGTTCTAATTCAACATTAATTCCTGGTGCTAAAGAAGCTTTAAACAAGCTTAAATTTGAAACAGCTAGTGAAGTTGGCGTAAATCTTAAGAATGGTTACAATGGCGATATTAAAGCTAGAGACGCTGGTATCGTAGGTGGAACTATGGTTAAGAAACTTATTGGAATGGCTGAACAAAGCTTATCTAGATAAGTTAATTCGAGTAA
Organism: bacterium; assembly: GCA_963635575.1. Taxonomy (GTDB): domain Bacteria; phylum Bacillota; class Clostridia; order TANB77; family RGIG9151; genus RGIG9151. Next base: position 20,557 of record CAVHFU010000004.1, read on the forward strand.
AATATTTACTCGATACTAGTATAACCATATTTAAGTTAATGCCGATTGGTTTTAATTACCTTGTATGGCAATAATTAAAGATGATTCCGATGAGTATCGGAAGATGGTAGTTTTTGAATCATTAGATTCACACAGCGATAAAAAATGGGGTGTAGTCATTTAAGATTACGCTCCATTTTTCTCTTGTACTTTTATTCATTTTTTGTTATTATTTAAATGTTGGGGGGAAAATGTTATGAAAAAATTAATTGTATTATTAGTTTGTTTGGTAATGTCGCTTTCAGTTTCATTTGCAGATGACGCGGATTTTACCATAAAAAATGGAATTTTGATTAAATATACAGGGAAAGATGAAGTAGTAAAAATACCTGAAGGAGTTACTTCTATAGGATATGGAGATATGGGTGCTTATTCATCTGAAACAAATACCGGGATTTTTGGGAACGGTTCTAAAATAAAAAGTGTTATATTACCTGAAAGCTTAGAATACATAGGGTGGAACGCATTTAAGAAGTGCGATAAACTTGAAGAAATTACAATCAATTCAAATATAAAAAATATTGGATATAATGCATTTGAAGGTTGTACAAGCTTAAGAAGTATTGACCTAACTAAGGTAAAAGCAATTGGAAGTGCCGCATTTTATAACTGTTCAAATCTTACTAGTGTAAAAGTTTCGGCATCTACACTAAAAAGTTCTTGGAATTCAGCAGAGAAGATTTTCCAAGGTACAAATATCCGAAGTGTAGAGATGGTTGGAGAAGCAATAGAAGATTATAGAAACGGAATGTTTTTAAGTGAGCTTATGGACACACCTTGGGGAAATGCTCAAAGTACAATTTTTATAAATAATTGTTTGCTAAAATATACTACAAATGAAAGCAATGTTATTATTCCTAACAATGTAAAAATTCTCGGACATAATGCAATAGACACTTGCCCTAATATGAGATATTTAAGTATACCTAAGAATGTAACAAGAATTTGTATAGACAAAAATAAATTAACAAATTGCAATTTAATAGTTACTAGATATTCAGCTGCTGAACAATATGCAATAACTAATAACTTGCAATATTCGACTGTGGATAGCGTAAGTGATTTCCAAGTAGGAATGAATAATTTTACCAAAAAACAAAACTACTCAACAAATCAATTTAGGGATGTAAAGGCATCAGATTGGTATAGCGTATATGTAAAAAAATGCTATGAATTAGGTTTGGTTAGCGGTAAATCCGAGAACTATTTTGGCTCACAAGATAATATAAGCATAGCAGAAGTTATAACTCTAGCTGCAAAGATAAATAGCATATATAATGGCACAGATATTGATTTAACAAGAGCAGATACAGAAAAATGGTATATGCCATATGTACGATATGCTCAAAAGAATAAAATAATTTGCGATTTTGATTATTATGGCAGACCGGCTATGAGAAAAGAAATAGTCCAAATTTTAGAAAGTTCATTACCTTCTAAAGAATGGGAAAAGATTAATAATGTAACAAGTATTCCTGATGTAAACTATACGGATAATATTTCATCTGCTCAAAAGGATAGCATTTTTAATTTTTTTAATGCCGGAATTGTGGCAGGAAATAATGAATACGGCATATTTTATCCCGGTTTGCCGGTAATAAGGGCAGAAGTTAGCACAATAGTATCTAAAATTGCAGATAAATCACTAAGAGCTAAAGTGTCGCTAAAAGCAAGCGAAATGGTTGTTGTAAACGGTAATGCAAAAACAAGTGCTGTAAATATCGACAAGAGCAAGGCAATGCCAAAAGATTTAACGATAGATGAAGTAATGAAAATAAATGACAATAAAAAACCTGTATATGAGTATAAGGCAAATGGAGAATTAGCATATTTATCCGGAAAGTTTTCAACAACTAAGATTGAAAATGCAGGTCAAGCAATTGAAGCTTTAAACAGTTTAAGAACATTGCTAAAGATAAAAGACTCAAGAACTGAATTTACATTTGACAGAATGGAAGATTCAACTAACTACAGATTACAAAAAGTAGTTAATGGTAAAGCTGTTTCGGGTTCATATGTAATTTTGGGAGTAAATAAACAAAATTATCCGATTTTTGTATTAAATAAGTAATTTTGAGGTCAACGAACTTTTACGAGTTTGTTGGCCTTTTGCTTTTTAAAGATGTATGATGGTGAAATTTATTTAAAACGCCTTGACAATAATTAGGATATGCTGTATTATTGTAAGGGTCAAGTACATATACTTTACTGGTGTATGACCTAGACGCAAGAAATTTTGAGAGGCGGTGAGCTAATGGTTAAGATAAGATTACAAAGAGTTGGAGCCAAGAAAGCACCTTTCTATAAGATAGTTGTTGCTGATTCAAGATATCCTAGAGATGGAAGAATTGTTGAAGAAATAGGTAATTACGATCCTATGAAGGACCCTGCTGTTATTAACTTGAATGCTGAAAAGGTTAAGACTTGGATTAGTAATGGTGCACAACCTACTGACACAGTAAGAGCTTTAATTAAAAAAGCAGGTATTAACTAATTAAGGAGGAAGCCAAAATGAAAGAAATGTTAGAAATAATTGCAAAATATTTGGTTAACAACCCTGAGCAAGTAGCAGTTACTGAGGTTGAAGGAGAACAAAGTGTTATCCTTGAATTAAGAGTTGCTCAAGAAGATATGGGAAGAGTAATTGGTAAAGAAGGAAAGATTGCTAAAGCAATCAGAACTCTTGTTAAAGCTAATGCAGCTAAATTAAACAAGAGAGTTAATGTAGAAATTATTGAATAATTTCGAAAGGAATGTTAGACTGTGCAAAAAATGCTTTGTGTTGGTGAAATAGTAAATACACACGGGGTAAGAGGCGAATTTAAAGTTGTTCCTCTGGTAGATGAACCGAGCGACTTGCTTGAGTTTTCTCATATATTTATTAATAATAAAGAATATGAGATTGAGAATGTTAGATTTCACAAGGACTTTGCTTTAATAAAGCTAAAAGGAATTGATGATATGAACATTGCTGAACAGTTCAAGCAAAAGTTTATGGAATTACCGAGGGAAGAATTAAAGCCGTTACCTGATGGCAGGTATTATGTGTGCGACTTAATAGGCTTAAAGGTTATTGATAAAGAACTTGGAGAGCTTGGCACAATAAATGAAGTCATGGAGACCGTAAGTAACTATATATATGTTGTTGAGTATAAGGGAAAACCACTTTGCATTCCTATAATTGATGGAGTAGTGGAAAGGGTTGACTTAGATACCGGCACAATAAACGTTGTACTTCCTAAAGGACTTATTTAATCGGAGGGGAAAGTGTGAAAAAGATAAGATTTGATATCTTAACATTATTTCCTGAAATGTTTAATTCAATTATGAATGAAAGCATTATCGGAAGGGCTGTGGAAAATGGTTATGTTGAGATTAATCCGGTGAATATACGTGATTATTCAAAAGATAAGCATAATCGTGTAGATGATTATCCGTACGGCGGTGGTGCCGGAATGGTTATGCAACCCGGACCTATATATGATGCGTATAAGAGCGTAGCTAACGATGAAAAAGTCCCTGTTATATATATGTCACCACAAGGAAAACAATTTACACAAGATATTGCACAAAAGTTAGCCTTAAATGATAGAATTGTACTGCTTTGCGGACATTACGAAGGCGTTGACGAACGAGTATTGGAAGAAATCGTAACTGATGAAATTTCAATAGGAGATTATGTGTTAACGGGTGGAGAGTTACCTGCAATGGTAGTTATAGATACTGTTTCAAGGTTAATACCGGGAGTTTTGGCGGATGATTCGACTAAGGAAGAATCCTTTTCGGATGGGATGCTAGAATACCCTCAATATACACGCCCAATTGAATTTATGGGCAAAAAAGTTCCGGACGTTTTAGTTTCCGGGCATCACGCAAATATTGCAAAATGGAGAAAAGAGGAGTCTTATAAGCGAACGCTTAAAAAAAGACCCGATTTACTAAATAAAAGGGGTGAAAATTAATGGATATTATCAAGAATATAACTGAAGAACAAATCAGAACAGATTTGCCACAGTTAAACATTGGAGATACAGTTAAAGTATATTTCAAGGTTATTGAAGGAACTCGTGAAAGAGTACAGATGTTTGAAGGTACAATCATTAGCAAGAAGGGTACTGGTATTTCTGAAACATTTACAGTAAGAAGAATTTCTTATGGAGTAGGTGTTGAGAGAATATTCCCTGTAAACTCTCCTAAGATTGACAAGATTGAAGTTTCTAGAACTGGTAAAGTTAGACGTGCTAAACTTTATTATTTAAGAGATAGAGTTGGTAAGGCTACTAAGGTTAAAGAAAAAATCGAAAACAAGTAGATTTAGCAAAAGCGGAGCTGTGAAAACTGGATTTTTACAGCTCTTTTTGTTGCTTTAAATACTATATATTGATTTCTGTTTTGCTTTTGTGTTAAAATTATCTTATGAAATGTGAGGTGCTACTATGCTTGAGAATAAACTAAATATAAATAATTTAGCTGAACTTGCTCGGGAAGAAGAACGTATTAGTAAGAAAAAGGCTGTTATGCTATTTGAAAACGGAATTCTTGATAATTTAGAAACCGGAAAGTTTTCTACTTTAAAAGTGATTCATAAGTACCTATTTGAGGATATTTATGACTTCGCCGGGGAAATTCGAGATGTTAACATTTCTAAAAATAATTTTCGGTTTGCACCTCTTATGTATTTAGAGGCAGCACTTGACAGCATAGATAAAATGCCACAGTCGAATTTTGATGAAATTATCGAGAAATATATAGAAATGAATGTTGCACATCCGTTTAGAGAGGGAAATGGTAGGAGTACACGTATATGGCTTGACCATATATTAAAAAACGAAATTGGTAAGGTTGTTGATTGGAGCAAAGTAGATAAAGAGGATTACTTACTTGCGATGGAACGTAGTCCTATTAAAGATATTGAAATTAAACACCTTTTATTTAAGGCACTTACTGATGAAATAAATAGTCGTGAAGTATATATGAAAGGTATCGATAACAGCTATTATTACGAAGGATATACTACTTTTAAAACAGAAGAATTATAAAGGAAAAATCAAAGTTTTTTCTTTGTTAAATATTGACTAAACGAGCTTAATAGTATATAGTAAAGTAAGATAAAAACTGTGATGGAAACAGTAGATTAATTTTGAGGGTTAAGCGAGTCGGGAAAAGGTGAAAGCCTGATACTAGTAGAGATTAATTGAAAATCATTCCTGAGTTTCTTTGGCGAAGTAAAGTAGCTAAAGACGTGAGTTCAGCGTTATATGAACGCCATATATATGTATGTAGCGAGTGGTTAAACGAATTTATAGTTCGTCTCGGTTTCGGGACGGGCTTTTTTGTTTCTTGCACATACGAGTAAGGAGGAAGAAAATGTATAAAAAGGTTAGTACAAGTTTGAATTTTGTTGACAATGAGTTGGCAACAGAAAAATTTTGGAAAGAGAATGAAGTTTTTAAGAAAAGTAATGAATTAAGAGAAGGATGCCCTTCTTTTACATTCTTTGATGGACCGCCAACAGCTAACGGTAAGCCTCATATCGGACACGTTTTAACACGTGCTATTAAAGACTTAATTCCAAGATACAAGACTATGAAAGGTTATAGTGTACTTAGAAAAGCAGGTTGGGATACACACGGATTACCTGTTGAACTAGAGGTTGAAAAGTCTTTAGGACTTGATGGAAAGCCACAAATTGAAAAGTACGGAATTGAACCTTTTATTAAAAAGTGTAAAGAAAGTGTTTGGAAGTATAAAGGCGAATGGGAGAAAATGAGTGATAGAGTAGGATATTGGGCTGATATGGAAGATCCATATGTTACTTACCACGATAACTATATTGAGTCTGAATGGTGGGCAATCAAGCAGATTCAAGATAAAGGATTATTGTATAAGGGCCATAAAATTGTGCCTTATTGCCCTAGATGCGGAACATCTTTGTCTAGTCACGAAGTTGCACAAGGATATAAAGATGTAAAAGAAAAATCTGCTGTTGTAAGATTTAGAGTTCCAAGCCAAGAAAACACATATATTATGGCATGGACAACAACACCTTGGACATTACCTTCTAACGTTGCACTTGCAGTTAACCCTGATGAAACCTATGTTAAAGTAAAGTATCCTAAGTGCGAATGTGGACATAATCATGAAGGTGAATATGCAATTTTGGCGGAAGCCTTAGTTGAAAGTATTTTCGGTGAACCTTGTGAAGTTGTTCAAAAATGGACAGGAAGCGAATTAAAAGGTTTAGAGTATGAACCTTTATATAGCTTTACTAAGTTAAATAAAAAAGCTTACTATGTCGTTGCTGACGGATATGTAACACTAACAGATGGTACTGGTATTGTTCACATCGCACCTGCATTTGGTGAAGATGATGCTAGAGTAGGAAGAGATAACAATTTGCCTTTCTTACAATTAGTAGATGAACAAGGTAAGTTAACTCCTGAAACCGGAGATTGGGCAGGTACATTTGTAAAAGATGCAGATAAGCTAGTACTAAAAGACTTGGAAGAAAGAGGTCTTTTGGTTGCTGCACCTGATTATGAACACTCATATCCTTTCTGTTGGAGATGTGATACACCGCTTATTTACTATGCAAGAGAGACTTGGTTCATTAAGATGACTGCTGTTAGAGATAAATTAATTAAGAATAACAGACAAATTAATTGGTTACCTGAAACTATTAAAGAAGGTCGTATGGGCAACTTCCTAGAGAATGTTATTGACTGGGGACTTAGCCGTTCACGTTATTGGGGAACTCCACTTCCTGTTTGGGAATGCGATTGCGGACACTACGAAGTTATCGGAAGTAGAACAGAACTAAAAGAAAAAGCTATTGAAGAAGTGCCTAATGATTTGGAGCTTCACAAGCCATATATAGATAAATTTCATCTAAAATGCCCTTGCTGCGGTAAGGAAATGAGGAGGGTAAGCGATGTTTTAGACTGTTGGTTTGATTCGGGTTCTATGCCGTTTGCACAATGGCACTACCCATTTGAAAACAAGGATAAGTTTGAAAGAAACTTCCCAGCCCAATTTATAAGTGAGGCTGTTGACCAAACAAGAGGCTGGTTCTATACATTACTTGCTATTTCTACATTGTTGTTTGATACTAATCCGTTTGAAAATTGTATAGTTTTAGGTCTAGTACAAGATAAAGACGGTCAAAAAATGAGTAAACATAAGGGAAATGTTGTTGATGTATGGAGCGTACTAGATAAACAAGGCGCTGATGCTATTCGTTGGTTCTTCTATACAAATAGTGCTCCTTGGTTACCAAACAGATTTTACGAGGAAGCAATTTCAGAATCGCAAAGAAAGTTTATGGGAACTTTATGGAATACTTATGCATTCTATGTTTTATATGCAGATATAGACAAGTTTGACCCAAGTAAGTACACACTTGACTATTCTAAGTTGTCTGAAATGGATAAATGGATTTTGTCTAAGTTAAATACACTTGTAAAGACTGTCGATGAAAACTTATCTAATTATAGGATTACAGAAGCAGGACGTGCTGCTGAGGACTTTGTTGATGAGTTAAGTAACTGGTATGTAAGACGTAGCCGTGAGAGATTTTGGCAAAGTGATATGCCTCAAGACAAGATAAATGCATATATGACATTGTATACAGTTCTATCAACTGTTACTAAGACAATGGCACCATTTATTCCATATATGACTGAGGAAATTTACCAAAATATCGAAAGACCATTCTTTGCAAATTCGCCAATAAGTGTTCACTTATGTGATTTCCCTAAGGTAAACACAGAATGGATAAATGAAAAACTTGAAGAAGATATGGAGCTTATCTTAAAGATTGTTACAGAGGGAAGAGCTGCTAGAAACGGAGCTAATATTAAGAATCGTCAACCTTTATCTAAGCTATATGTTAAGGCATATAAAGAACTTAGCGGAGAGCATAAGAATATAGTTGAAGAAGAACTTAATGTTAAAGAAGTTGAATTTACTAAAGATATTGATGCCTTTGCAAGTTACAGTATTAAGCCTAACCTAAAAACAGTCGGACCTAAGTATGGTAAGTTATTAAATGCAATAAGAGAAGAACTTCCAAAAGCTAATGGTAGCCAAATTGTAAAAGAATTAAATGCAAACGGCAAAGTTGAGCTTACAATTAACGGAGAAAAGGTTTCTTTTGTTGCTGAAGATTTATTAATTGAAGCTGCTAAGGGTTCTAGATATGCAACAGTTCAAGACGGAGATGTTACTGTTGTATTAGATACAGAGTTAAACGAAGAATTAATTGAAGAAGGATATATTCGTGAACTTGTAAGTAAGATTCAAAACATGAGAAAAGAAGCAGGATTTGAAGTTCAAGATTATATCGATGTATATTACACAGCCGAAGGAAAAATACTTGATGTAATTAAGAGAAATGAAAAAGAAATTGCATCTGAAGTTTTAGGAAAGAGTATTTCAGAAGGCAGTGGAGAAGGATTTAGTAAGGAACTTGATATTAACGGACTTAAAGTTAATGTTACAGTAAATAATAAGTAATACAAAAAAGATATGCCCTAGAAATAAGGACATATCTTTTTTATTACTTTGCACTATTTTCCAATTCAATAAGCTTGTTTACAGCGATAATTGCATTAGAAATCATTTCATCATCCGGTTCTTTTGTTACGATTTTTTCTTGGCAGAACTTGCCTATGCTATATGCATATTTTAAAATAGGTTTGTGTTCACCGTCTTTTACAGTAAATATTTCATAAGCGATTGCATAACATAATGGGATGAAGAAAGTCCAATGGGGAACGAATATGACAAACAACATTATTATAAGGATGCAGAATATAACAAATATACTTCCACACCTTGTGTTGTAGCAAGGTTCGTTTCGTACGTTAAATAGCGTAAGTTCATTTCCGTTTTGCAGTGCGTTAATTACTTTATGCTCGGCACCATGGTACATACTTGTTTTACGAGGATTTCCCCAAACCTTTAGCACAGCGATACCCAATATTACAATGAGGATAGCAAGTACGGGAAATGATATTGAGGCAAGTATGGTTGCAGTTGCTTTAGCAGTAATAATATTAAAAAGTTCAATGATTGTTTGCAAAATCCAAATTAATGCTAAGTACTCGGAGCTAAAGAATGTTATAAATCCTCGTATTAAAAAGATATTACATTTTGCACTTTTGGTTGAAATGCTGCTAAGCTTTTTTGAAGTATACTCAATACTCCCGTTTGATTTTTCATTCATTTCTAATTTGTAATGCTTGGAATAAAATGTTATTCCGTCTTTGCGGGATGAAGCGGACGTGACTACACACATAGGTGTTCTCCTTTCAAATACCGAAATCTTAATTGTGATTTCTATTTATATGCTTTAATAACATAAATAGTATACATATAAATAACTTCAAAGTCAATATCCTTAAATATACACACTTTTACAATGATGCTCATATTATAAAGTGTGAAGGCATTCACAAAATAAAGTAAGGAGTGGATTTTAATGGGATGTGAAGAAATGAAAAGAGAGTGCGATTGTTCTCGTTTTTTCCCGGATAATATAGAGGAATTGCTTTGTAAATTAGTATGTGAACATGTTGTTTTAACTTTCAAAAATGGCGGTAAGGAAAGAGTTAAAATAGAGTGTGTTTCCGGTCATTTACTTGTAGTAAAAGATGAATGTAATTTCAGATTTATAAATATTGATTGCATTTGCAGTGTAGCGGTATCCTGCGACACAATATTAAATGCAATAATTGGTAGTCCTTGCAAATAGGGCAATTTACTATATTTCAGAAATGAGTAACCTCAGTTTTTAGCTGAGGTTATTTTTTGCTATTTAATAGAGAAATTTATTTGATATTTTTACTTGTGTTTGTAAATGATATGTGATAGATTATTCCTGTATACAAGGGAGGAATTTATTGTGAATATAATTGAAAAAATTATTGGCACATATAGCCAAAGAGAATTAAAAAGAATAACTCCGATAGTTGAAGAGGTTATGGCACTAGAGGATAAATATACAGCTTTATCTGAAGAAGAATTAAAGGGAAAAACTAAAGAATTAAAAGAAAGATTAAATAACGGCGAAACATTAGATGACATATTGCCTGATGCTTTTGCAACAATGCGTGAAGCAGCATGGCGTGTCCTTGGTATGAAACACTTTAGAGTTCAAGTTATAGGTGGTATTATTTTGCACCAAGGAAGAATAGCTGAAATGCGTACTGGTGAAGGTAAAACTTTAGTTGCAACTTTGCCTGTTTACTTAAATGCGTTAACCGGAAAAGGTGTTCATGTAATTACTGTTAACGATTACTTGGCTAAACGTGATAGTGACTGGATGGGAAAGGTTTATAAATATTTAGGGTTAACAGTTGGACTTGTAATTCATGGAATGGATCATGCTGCTAAAAAAGCTGCATACGATTGTGATATTACTTACGGAACTAATAACGAATTTGGATTTGATTATTTAAGAGATAATATGGTTAGAACTAGAGCAGATATGGTTCAAAGAGAACTGCATTATGCGATAGTCGATGAAGTAGATAGTATTTTAGTCGATGAAGCTAGAACACCGCTTATTATTTCTGCACCTGCCGAAAAATCTACCGATATGTATAAAATGGCTGATAGGTTTGTTAGAACATTAAAGCCTAAGATTATAGTTGAGTCTGATGAAAAAGAAATTGATGATGGTGATAACATCGGAGATGACTATGACTATATTATAGATTTAAAGGCAAATACAGCTACACTTGTATCACGTGGAACTAAGAAGGCGGAGCAATATTTTAATATTGAGAACTTGGCTGACTCTGAAAATGGTACAATTGCTCATCATATAAACCAAGCATTAAAAGCTCATGGAATTATGAAAAATGAGAAAGATTACGTTATAAAAGATGGCCAAATTATAATTGTTGATGAATTTACCGGAAGACTTATGTTTGGAAGAAGATATAACGAAGGACTTCACCAAGCTATCGAAGCAAAGGAAGGTTTGCAAGTTCAAAATGAAAGTAGAACATTAGCTACAATTACATTCCAAAATTATTTTAGAATGTATGAAAAGTTATCCGGTATGACAGGTACAGCAATGACCGAAGAACAAGAATTTCAAGATATATATAAGTTAGATGTTATAGAAATACCTACAAACCGTCCTATGATAAGACGTGACTTAAATGATGTTGTATATAGAACTGAAAAAGGTAAGTTTAGGGCAGTTGTAGAAGAAATAAAGAAGAGTCACGAAAAAGGTCAACCGGTATTAGTTGGTACGATTACTATTGAAAAATCTGAAGAATTAAGCGGAATGTTAAAACGTGAAGGAATAAAGCATGAAGTGTTAAATGCTAAGTACCATGAAAAAGAAGCACAAATCATTTCACAAGCCGGAAAATATGGTGCAGTTACAATTGCAACAAACATGGCTGGACGTGGTACAGATATTATGCTTGGCGGTAACTCGGAATATTTAGCAAAGCAAGAAATGAAAAAACAAGGTTTCTCGGATGAAATGATTGTTGAAGCTACCGGTTTTGCTGAAACAGATAATCAAGAAATAATAGATGCAAGAAAGGCTTTTACTAAGTTAAATGATGAATATAAGGCTAAAATCGAAGAAGAAAGAGCGAAGGTTGTTGAAGCAGGAGGACTTAAGGTCATAGGAACAGAAAGGCATGAGAGTCGAAGAATAGATAACCAGTTGCGTGGACGTGCCGGACGTCAGGGAGATCCTGGAGAAAGCAGATTCTTTATTTCTCTTGAGGATGACTTGATGAAGTTGTTCGGTGGAGATAGGATTCTAAACATGGTTAATGCCATTGGAGGAGCTGAAATGGAAGATAATGTTCCTATTGAAATGGGTATCATATCAAGTTCTATTGAAAATGCTCAAAAGAAAGTTGAAGGCAGAAACTTCTCAATTCGTAAACATGTATTACAATATGATGATGTTATGAATTTGCAGAGAGATTTGATTTACAAGGATAGAAGAAAAGTATTATTCGGCGAGAGTGTATCTGATAACATCAAGAAAATGGTGCAAACCGTTGCAAGTGATGTTGTTGCAAGATTTACTACTGAGAAATATGTTGAGGATTGGGATTTTGAAGGTTTAAGAGCTAGAGTTGAATACATTTACAATATTCCTGACTTTACAGTAGAAAAAGAGGAAATGAATGGACTTACTCAACAAGACTTAATAGAAAAATTGACTGACAGAGTAATGAAAATTTATGAAGATAAAGAGTCTGAATTCGGAACAGAGACATTTAACAACATTGAAAGAGATGTACTACTTAGTGTTGTAGATGAGCATTGGATGGATCATATCGATGCTATGGAACAGCTAAAACGTGGAATTTCAATTCGCGGTTATGCACAAAGAGACCCTGTCATAGAATATAAATTTGAAGGAAATCAAATGTTTGAGGAAATGATAAATTCTATACAAGAAAATGTTACAAGAGTAATGTTCCACATTAGAATTGACAGGATCCCTGTAAGAAGTAAGCAAGGCCTTAGAGTTATGAACGAATCAAGAGGTGAAGACGGAGAATCTCCTAAGAAACCTGTAACAGCCAAGAAGGAAGATACAATAGGCAGAAATGACCCATGTCCTTGCGGAAGTGGCAAAAAGTATAAGAAATGTTGCGGAAAAGACGCATAGAATTTAAAAATGATACAAAAAAAGGTGTAAACAGAAGATAAAATGTTTACACCTTTTAAAATAATAAAGCAAACAGCATAACTATTTAAAGTTTAGGAGATGATTTAATGAAGGTAATAGAATATGACAATAAATACTTAGAAGACATTAAAGATTTACTTACCGAACTTGAAGAATATATTGTTTCTATCGATAAAGATAATTTGGATATTGCTCATACTGAGTACCACGAAAAAATGGCATTAGTAGACTTAGAAGATGTTAGAAATAATAATGGAAAATGCTATATAGCTGTGGAAAATGATAAGGCGGTCGGCATGATAATGGGAATTATACCTAGCTACGATAAATATGATTACTTGGACTATAAATGTCCAAAAAAAGGTGCAATAACAGAACTTATTGTCACTTCGAAAATTAGAAGTAATGGAATAGGGAAAAAACTGATGGACGAGATGGAAAACTATTTTAGAAATAATAATTGTGAATATGTGTTGGTTGATGTATTTGCGTATAATGAGAATGCCATAAATTTTTACGAAAGAAAAGGCTACCATCCAAGAATGTATACAGATATAAAAAAGCTATGACCAAAAGGGACAGGTCTTTTGAGTTGAAATCTTGAAAGAGCGATTATATCTAAAGCGTAGCCGATAATTTCTTTGACCAAAAAGAACCGTCCCTTTTGGGTTATTTGACATTTTGGGAGTATAGTTATATACTACATTTGGAGTAGGGGTACGAAAGGGAGATTTTACTTATGGAGCAAGAAAACAAGCGTTTTTCTAATAAATTGGTTTCTAAAGATTGGCTGTATTTAACAGTAATTTTTATATTGATGGGAATTTTGAGTATGCTAAATCATAACTTTGCCATTCCGGCTTATGTTTTTTGGTTTTTGTTACTGTTTTATTCCTTATATTCTAATGGGAAAAAGCGTCAAGAGATAGAAAGCCATATAGAGAACCTTACTTTCAATATGGATTCTGTTACTAAAGATACATTGCTAAATTTCCCATTGCCAATGCTTACTCTGGAACTAAACGGAATTATTGTATGGCATAATTTATTATTTCAAAAGCTAATTGGTGAAGAAGGCTTAGTGGAAAGATATATTTACGACTATATTGAAGAATTACGTCCTGAAAATTTAATAAAAAATGGTAAGATTTTGCCTATAACTTTAGAGATAAAAGATAAGGCGTATAAAGTGCTTGGGAATTTAGTTAGAACTAATGCAAAGGGAGAGAAGGAGCATTTAACTCTTTCGTTATACTTTATTGATATAACTGATTATAATGAGTTGCAAAAACATCATTTGGCTTCTGAACCGGATGTAGGAATTGCGATTATCGATAACTATGATGAACTTATGCAAAGCATAGATGAAACTGGCAGGTCTCAATTGCTTGCTGAAATCGACAAAAAGCTAAAGGGCTGGATGTCGTTTGCTAACGGTATAATTAGAAAATATGAAAGAGATAAGTACTTAATGCTTTTTGAATCTCAGTATTTATCCGAAATGGAAGAAAAGAAATTTGAAATCTTGGATTTAGTGAAAGACATAGATATAGGTAATAAATTGCCTGTTACTTTAAGTATAGGTATTTCTGCACAAATGAGTGACTTCGCAGGTGGTATGAAGGAAGCTCTTGATGCTATTGAACTTGCTCAAGGTCGTGGCGGGGACCAGGTTGCTATTAATAGAGCTAATGAGTATAGTTTTTTTGGCGGACGAAGCAAGGAAATTGAAAAACGTACTCGTGTTAAAGCTCGTGTGATGGCGACTGCTTTGGAAAAACTTATTGAACAAAGTGAAAATGTAATGATTATGGGACATGCAAATCCAGATGCTGATGCACTTGGTGCTGCACTTGGAATATTTAGGGTTGCACAATGCTTAAATAGAGAGGCTAATATCGTATTAAATGAAAGTAACTTTAATATAAAAGATATAATGAATAAAATCGAAGTTTCTGGTCAATGCGAGGGAGCGTTTGTTAACAAGCATACCGCTATGGAGAAAACCGGCCCTGAGACTTTATTAATTGTTGTTGATACTCATAGAGCATCTTTTACTGAAGCCCCGGAATTATTAGAAAAAACAAGTAAGATAGTTGTTATTGATCACCACAGAAAGGTTACGGATTCCATAAATGATGCTATTTTGTCGTATCATGAGATATATGCATCTTCTACTTGTGAGCTTGTTACAGAGTTACTTCAATATATGGCAAAAAGGGTTGTTATACGTCAAATTGAGGCAGAGGCTTTATATGCAGGGATAATAATTGATACAAAGAATTTTACGTTTAAAACCGGCATAAGAACATTTGAAGCTGCTGCATTTTTAAAGAAATATGGTGTTGATACAATTGCAGTGAAACAATTATTCCAAGACGATATTGACACATATATGACAAAGGCTGAGATTGTTAAGAATGCTGAATTTTATAAAGGCGAAATTGCGATTTCAAGTTGCGATAAGGAGCTTATGAATGCAAGTTTGATTGTGGCACAGTCAGCTGATGAATTGCTTGATATTAAGGGAATAAAGGCATCATTTGTACTTTCTCCACATGATGATAAAATTCTTATTAGTGGAAGATCACTTGGAGATATAAATGTTCAAATGGTTTTAGAGAAACTTGGCGGTGGTGGAAGTATGACTATTGCCGGTGCGCAAGTTCCTAATCTATCTATTGAGGAAGTAACAACTAAATTAAAAGAGGCTATTGATGAATATAAAGAAAGTTTAAATACCGGAGAATAGGAAGGATGGGTTTTATGAAAGTTATTTTGCAGAAAGATGTAAGGGCACTTGGTAAAAAAGGTGAAGTTGTTGAAGTTAGTGAAGGATATGCAAAAAACTTTTTACTAAAAGGCAAATTAGCTATTGAGGCTAACGCAAAAAATATGAATGTGTTAAAGACTCAAGAAGGCTCAAAGATGTATAAAAGAGAAAGGGATTTTGAGGAAGCACAAAAACTTGCAGAAAAAATGAAAGACATGAAACTTAGTTTTAAGGTTAAAGCCGGAGAGGGTGGAAAGCTTTTTGGTTCTGTTACTGCTAAGGATATTTCTGACAAGCTTTTAAGTGTTTATAAGATTGAAACAGATAAAAAGAAAGTTTATCTAGATGACGCAATAAAGACCGCTGGTATCACAACGGTGGAAATTAAGCTTTTTGAGGGCGTTATTGCAAAAATTAAGGTGGAAGTTACTGCTGAATAATAAGCGGAGGTAATTATGGCAAAAGATAATTCATCTATTATGAGAATGCTTCCTAATGATGTGGAGGCTGAACAGGCCGTTTTAGGCTGTATGATTATTGATAAAGATGCGGCAGGAAGTGCATTTGAGGTTATAAAGGCTGAGGATTTTTATAGAGAAGATAATAAGGAAGTTTTTTCAGCTATTCTTGACCTTTTTGAAGCTTCAAAGCCGATTGATACATTAAGCATAAAAGAGCAACTAAGACTAAGAGGCACACTAGACGCAGTAGGTGGCATTGCTTATATTGCGGAACTTGCTTCTAAAGTCCCAACGTCTGCAAATATTGAATATTATGCAAAAATTGTTGAAGAGAAGTCTATTTTAAGAAAGCTTATTCATTCTTCAACTGATATTGTGAATATGGGATATAACGCAAACGAAGAAGTACAAGTGATTGTTGATACAGCAGAGAAGAAAATTTTTGATATCGTTCAAAAGAGAAATGTAAAGGGGTTTACTCCTATTAAAAATATATTGGTTGATAATTTTGAAAAACTAGAAGAATTGTATAACCAAAAGGGTTACCTTACAGGTATTTCGTATGGTTTTACAGATCTTGATATGAAAACAGCAGGGCTTCATAATTCAGACTTGATATTGATTGCCGCAAGACCAGCTATGGGAAAAACTGCATTTGCATTAAACATTGCTCAAAATGTGGCTATTCACGATAAAGTACCAGTAGCGATATTTAGCTTGGAAATGTCAAAAGAACAGTTGGTAAATCGCTTGCTTTGCTGTGAGGCTATGATTGACGCGTCTAAGATGAAAACAGGAAAGTTAGAAGAGGATGACTGGGGAAAATTAGCTCAAGCTATGAGTACTTTGTCTGATGCTCCTATATTTATAGATGATACTCCCGGTCAAAATGTAATGGAAATAAGAGCCAAATGTAGAAGATTAAAGCTTGAAAAGGGCTTGGGACTTGTTGTTATTGACTATTTGCAATTGATGCAAGGAACATCAAAGCACGGAGATAACAGACAACAAGAAGTGTCTGAAATGAGTAGAGCATTAAAAATTCTTGCAAAGGAACTTGATGTGCCTGTTATTACTTTATCTCAGCTTAGTCGTGCTCCAGACGCAAGGCCGGATCACAGACCTGTATTAAGTGACCTAAGAGAATCAGGTGCAATTGAACAGGATGCTGACATAGTTATGTTTTTATATAGAGACGATTATTATAATCCTGAGACAGAGAAGAAGAACATTACAGAGGTAATTATGGCAAAACACAGATCAGGTTCTACCGGAACGGTTGAGCTTGTTTGGTTGGGTCAATATACTAAATTTGCTAATAAGTTTAACGGATAAGGGGAAGTAAAGTGGATTTATTAGAAAAGGTTGAAAAATATTGTATTACTAATAAATTAATAGAAAAGGGCGATCGAATTGTAGTTGGAGTTTCCGGTGGCCCTGATTCTTTATGCTTACTGAGCTTACTTAATTCATTAAAAGATAAATATGAACTTCGATTAATTGTGGTTCATATTAATCATTCATTACGCGAGGAAGCTGATTTTGAGGAAAACTACGTTAAAGAAATAGCAACTAAATTGAATTTGAATTTCTTTTCAAAAAAAGTTGATATTAATATGCTTAGTAAAGAAAGAAAGTGTTCTACCGAGGAAGTTGCAAGAAATGTTAGGTATGAACTCTTTAGGGAAGTTTTAGAGAAAACTAATTCAAATAAAATTGCAGTAGCACATAATAAGAATGATAATGCTGAGACTGTGCTTATGAATATAATAAGGGGAGCAGGAAACACAGGTGTTAGTGGAATAGATAATAAAAATAATGATATAATTAGACCGTTAATACGTATAGGTAGAGATGAAATTGAAAAATATTGTGATGATAAATCTCTTACTACTATGATAGACAAAACAAATTTTGAAACAGTTTATACTAGAAACAAGGTGAGAAATTTAGTTATTCCTATTTTAAAAGAAATAAATCCGGATATAATTGAAAGCTTAAATAGATTTAGCGAAATTGTTAGAGATGAAGAGGAATTTATAGAAGAGTATGTTGAAGAGATTTACAATAAAATTGTAATACATAATGAGGCTGGATTATATATAGAAAAAGATGAATTCCTTAAATTAAAGATTGGACTAAAAAGACGAATATTGAGAAGGGCGATTTATGAGTTTAATAAAAGTTTGAAAGATGTAAGTTTTAAAACTGTTAATAATGCAATAGATGAAATTGAACATTCCCAAAATGGGAATATTATTAAAATAGTGCCCAATGTAAAGATTTTTGTTCAGTACAATAAGTTAAAATTCATAAAAGAAAAAACTGAGATTAAAGATTACATATATGAGCTAAATATACCGGGCAGAGTTTATTTAAAAGAAATAAATAAATGGATAACTGTGGAAGTTAAAAATGCTGAAGATGTCGGAATAACTGAAAAGAATCCTAATATTCATTTTTTTGATATTGCAAAGACAGGTAAAAAGTTGTATGTTAGGAATAGAAAAAATGGAGATTATTTTTATCCGACAGGAATGGAAGGAAAAAAGAAACTTAAAGACTTTTTTTCTGATTTAAAACTTGAAAAAAGGGATGAAATTCCTATTGTGACAAATGGGGATGAAATTATCTGGATTGTTGGACTAAGGTCTTCAAAAAAATTTTTAAAAGATAAATCTACAAAGGAGGTTATTATTATTAATTATGGAGAAAATATATGATGATATTGAAGAGGTTTTAATTCCACAAAATGTTTTGCAAAAAAGAATTGAAGAATTAGGAGCACAAATTACTAAAGATTTAGAGGGCGAAGAAGTAGTTGTAATAGGTGTACTAAAGGGATGTGTTATATTTTTATCCGACATATTTAGGCTTCTTGATATGAAGTGCGATTTGGATTTTATGGTATGTTCTAGTTACGAAAATGCGACTGAAAGTTCAGGAAATGTTAAGATTATTAAAGATATAAACGTTGATGTAAAGAATAAAGTTGTATTGGTGGTAGAGGATATTATTGACTCTGGAAGAACAATGCATAATCTAAAAGAAATATTTAAGGTAAGACAATGTAAAGATTTTAAAATTTGCACATTGCTTGATAAGAAGGAACGTAGAGCGGTAGACATTGAGGCTGATTACATTGGATTCGATGTGCCAAATAAGTTTGTTGTTGGATATGGACTTGATTACGCCGGAAAATATAGAAATATTCCGGAAGTTTGCGTATTAAAAAAAGAAATATATTCGTAAATTGGAGGTAGTACTTTGAAGAAAAAGAAGAACTTTGACTGGGTTACGGTCTTTATAATTTTTGGTTTATTTTTATTTATTGCGTCGATATTTTTAAATACTCCATTAGAGGGTATAGAAGAAATGAATTATTCCGACTTGATTCAAAAAATAGAAAACAATGAAGTTAAGTCGATCATAGATAACGAAGGGGCACAGGCTGAAATTGAATTAAAAGATGGTACAAAATATCTTTGCGATTTACCGGCTCAGAATATGATTGCTGCTAAGTATGACGAATTACTTAAAGAAGGGAAAGCTTTTGAATACAAGTTTGTCCCGATAGTTGTTGCACCTTGGTGGGCAAATTATTTGCCACTTTTAGTTATTACTGTTATATTTATTTTGTTTTGGCTTTTTGTTATTGGACCTGCGACCGGTGGCGGAAACAAAGCTTTATCATTTGGGAAAAGTAGAGCTAAATTAAATGGTCAAGGCAAGGAAAAGGTTACATTTAACGATGTTGCCGGTGTAGATGAGGAAAAAGAAGAACTTCAAGAGATTGTAGAATTCTTAAAATCTCCTAAGAAGTTTACAGATATGGGAGCTCGTATTCCAAAAGGCGTTCTTTTGGTAGGACCTCCGGGAACAGGTAAAACTTTACTTGCAAAGGCTGTTGCAGGTGAGGCTGGTGTTCCGTTCTTTAGCATAAGTGGTTCTGATTTCGTAGAAATGTTTGTCGGAGTTGGTGCATCTCGTGTTAGAGATTTATTTGAAGAAGCTAAGAAAAAATCGCCTTGTATTGTGTTTATTGATGAAATCGATGCTGTTGGACGCCAAAGAGGTGCTGGAGTTGGTGGCGGGCATGACGAAAGAGAGCAAACATTAAATCAATTACTAGTTGAAATGGATGGTTTCGGTCAAAATGAAGGTGTTATAATTTTGGCTGCAACAAACAGACCTGATGTTTTAGACCCCGCATTATTAAGACCTGGAAGATTTGACAGGCAAGTTGTAGTCGGTGCACCGGACATGGTGGGAAGAGAAGCAATATTAAAGGTTCATGCTAGAAAAAAACCACTTGGAGAAGATGTAGATTTGTCGATACTCGCTAAAAATACATCCGGATTTAGTGGAGCTGACTTGGAAAATATGTTAAATGAAGCGGCTCTACTTGCTGCCCGTAGAAATAAAACTCATATTGATATGCAAGAAATTGAAGATGCGATAGTTAAAGTTATTGTTGGAACTGAAAAGAAGAGTAGGGTAATAACAGATAAAGAAAAGAAGTTAACTGCTTATCATGAAGCAGGTCACGCAGTAGTAAGTAAATTCTTACCTACTCAGGATCCTGTTCATCAGGTATCTATTGTACCTCGTGGAAGCGCAGGTGGATACACAATGTACAGACCTAATGAAGATAAATCTTACCGTTCTAAGACTGAAATGGAAGAAAATATAGTTTCATTACTTGGTGGACGTGTGGCAGAAAAAATGATCTTAGATGATATAAGCACAGGTGCTCAAAATGACTTACAAAGAGCAACAGCTACTGCAAGAAATATGGTTACTAAATATGGTATGAGTGATTTGCTTGGACCTATGACTTTTGGCGATGATAATGACGAAGTTTTCTTAGGCCGTGGATTTGCTCATTCAAGAACTTATAGTGAAGAGGTTGCTAAAGCAATTGATTCTGAAATAAGTAGAATTGTATTAGAAGCATATAAAAAGGCTGAAAACATTTTAAGGGAGCACATTGAAAAGCTTCATGCAGTTGCACAATTATTACTAGAAAAAGAAAAAATCGATGGAGAAGAGTTTAATTCACTTTTTGAGTAATGGAAGGGACACAAGTTTATGAATTGTGGAACAGATATAATTGAAATTTATAGAATAAAAGAGGCAATAGAAAAGAACAGAGAAGCATTTTTAAATAAAGTTTATACGACAGGTGAGATAGAATATTGCGAATCAAAAAAAAATAATAAATATCAGCATTATGCTGGCAGATTTGCGGTTAAAGAGGCGGTTTCTAAAATGCTGGGGACTGGTTTTGCGGGTGACTTCGATTGGAAAGACATAGAAGTATTAAATAATGAATCCGGTAAACCTGAGCTCAATCTTTATAGAGGGGCAAAAGACCTTTTTATAAAGGAAGGATATGAAAAAGTATCGGTCAGTATATCTCATTCTAAAGAATATGCAACTTCTATAGTAATTGGATATTGACAAAGTAAGGGAAAATAGTTATACTAATATTCGGACGACGTGTGTATATAAGTATTAGAATTATATAGATAATGCTTGTGTAGATTTAAACTGTGACGTTTCGCCACATTGCTTGAGAGGGGGGAGACACATGTCTGAAATTAAGTTAAAAGAGAATGAATCTTTAGATAATGCATTAAAAAGGTTTAAGAGACAATGCGCTAAAAGCGGTGTTATGTCTGAGCTCCGTAAAAGAGAGCACTACGATAAGCCAAGTGTAAGAAGAAAGAAAAAATCTGAAGCTGCTAGAAAGAGAAAATTCAGATAAATCTTGGAATTACTTATTTTGAAAGAAAGCAATGAATAATTTGAATTGTTCATTGCTTTTTTGGTATTTATTGTGTAAAATGTATGTGAAAGTTAAAGGAGGTAATTAAAATGACTTTGAAAGAAACTTTTATGGAAGAAATGAAAAACGCAATGCGCGAGAAAGATACAATGAAGAAAAATGTTGTAACAATGGTTAGGGCTGCTATAAAACAATATGAAGTAGATAATAGAGTGGAATTAGACGACGCTGGTGTAACCGAAATTATTGCTAAGGAAGTTAAAAAACGTAAGGATTCATTACCAGAATACGAGAAAAGTGGAAGAACTGAATTAATTGAAGGATTAAATGCTGAAATTAATTATTTAGCTAAGTATTTACCTGAACAAATGTCGGAAGAAGAAATTAGAGAAGTAGTAAAGAGTGTAATTGTCGAGACCGGTGCAGCAGGTATGAAAGATATGGGAAAAGTAATGGGAGCTGTTATTGCTAGGACTAAAGGTAGAGCAGACGGAAAAGTAATAAATAGTATTGTAAAAGAATGTTTGAATGCTTAAAAAATACTCCCTCAAAAAGAGGGAGATTTTTAAAAATATTTGTAAAAAACTAAAAATTAGGCTTGACAATGGGACTAGTTTAGGATATATTATTTGAGTAGTCCAATTGAGGGCCTTTAGCTCAGTTGGTTAGAGCTACCGGCTCATAACCGGTTGGTCCGGGGTTCGAGTCCCTGAAGGCCCACCAAACAATTTAATATATGGAAGGGTTCCCGAGCGGCCAAAGGGGGCAGACTGTAAATCTGTTGCGTTATCGCTTCGGTGGTCCGAATCCACCCCCTTCCACCAAAAAGAACATCTTACGATGTTCTTTTTTTGTGGTTAAGGGGGTGAGATTCGTCCTCTCCCTTTTTTATTCATCTTTTTTTAATGCTTTAAGCAGTATAGCTTGTTGCAATGTATTATTCATCGAAGGAAACATATTATTTGAAGAATCGCTGCTACTAGAAAACAACGACGCAGTTGAATTAGTCATAGTTTGGTATGTAAGCAACGAATTTAGTAATTTGGTTGTATCTGAATTATCACTTGCTTCCTCATTTATTTCCGAATTGGTAACAGTTTCTTCCGTTTTAGCAGAACCGAGTTTTGCATTTTCTAAATATGTACTGAATTTATTTTTCACACTTAAATTATCGGGAATTTTTGAATTTATTTCTTGAAGTTTTGTTTGATACATGGAAGAGATATTATTTATTTCCATATTATTTGTCACCTCAAAAATATTTTAACATTTTGTAATATTAAAGACAAGTAAAGAATATTATTTAATACTAGTAAATTTCTACAAGAAAGGAATGAGAAATTATGCCAATTGAGGAAAGAAAGCAAGTGCCTAGTGGTAAAGCACAACATAATTTTTTACTGGAGAATAGGGAGAAAATGAGTATTTCGGGTGTAATTGATGTGGACATATTTAATCCTGATATGGTTGTAGTACAAACCGATATGGGAATGTTAACAATAAAAGGTGTGGATTTACACATTAACAAGTTAAACCTCGAATCTTCCGAGCTATGCTTAGAAGGAGAAATTTCAAGTTGTGCATATTCAGAAAAAACAGCTGCAACCGGAAGCTTTTTAGGAAAAATATTTAAATAGTGGAGGCAAAAATGGGGATTTCACGAGAGGTAGTTGTATTTTTGTGGTTCATACTTGACGGTATGGTCGGAGGGGTGTTTTTTGACTTGCTTCGAGCTTTAAGGCATAACAGAAAATGTGGAGACTTATCTGTATACTTAGAAGACATTACATTTTGGATTTTGCTTTGTGCCAACTCAATATGGCTTACTTATTTTTTAGACAGCGGACGAATAAGAGCATATATGATTATTGGAATTTTTTTAGGAATGTTTTTATATTTACTTACACTTACAAAATTTACTTATAAACTTTTTGATGCCATTTGCCGATACTTTATTCGGTTTATTAGATTCTTTAATAAAATTACGTTTAGGAGGGCAATCAATGAAAAAGAGAGTAAATCCGATTAATGTTATTATTGTTCTTTTTTTATTGGGATATTCTACATATACATTAGTTAAGCAAGAGATTGCTATAAGGAAGTATGATAAAGAAAAACAATCATATATAGAGCAAATTGCCCTTGCAAAAGAGAAAAATGCAGAGTATAAAAGATATTCTGAATATGTTAATTCTGATGAATATATAGAAAAAATTGCAAGAGAGAAATTAAGAATGTTATTACCGGAAGAGAAAATTTATATTGAATATAATGGATAAAATATGTTGACGTAATGCTAAATATGGTGTAAAATGGTAATGGTGAATTTTGAAAGAGAAGGGAAGGCATATTGTATGTCGCTAAAAGCAGGAGAAATAGTTGAAGGAGTAGTAAAAACAATTACTAACTTTGGAGCATTTATTGATTTAGGAAATGGAGTAACCGGTCTTGTTCATATTTCAGAAGTATCTGACGGCTATGTAAAGGATGTTTCTGAGTTTTTAGAGCAAAATCAAAAAGTTAAGGTTAAAGTTTTAGCTATTGATGAGGCGAATAAGAAAATTACGCTTTCTATTAAAAAAGCTAATGAAAAAAAACGTGAATATCAACAACCTAAGCAACAGGAAATGTCTTTTGAAGATAGAATAAGTAAATTCTTAAAAGATAGCGAAGAAAGACAAAGTGAAGTTCGTCATAGCTTTGAATCAAAGCGCGGAAAAAGTGGACGAAGATAAAAAGAAAGGAATTTTCCTATGATAAATAAGACAGTTTCAGAACTACGGGAGATGGCTAGAAGTTACGGCGTAGCTAATTACTCAAAATTAAAAAAGGACGAACTTATAGAGGCATTGAACCAAGCTGAAATAAAAAAAGATGATAAAGTAAATGAAAAAGAACCTCTAAAAGAAGAACCAGAAGACGCGGTTGGAATTTTAGAGGTTCTTACTGATGGATTCGGTTTTTTAAGGTGTGAAAATTATCTGAGTGGGGCTAATGATATATATGTTTCACCTGTCCAAATAAGAAGATTTAATCTAAAGACCGGAGATATGATTTCCTGCAAGGTAAGACCTTGTAGAGAGGGCGAGAGATTTAGAGCATTAATATATGTTAATTCAGTAAATGGCGATGGTGTTGATGTAGCGATAAAAAGAAAACCTTTTGACCAACTAGTTCCGATTTATCCGGATTCCAGGTTAAAGTTAGAAACGACAAGACAAGAAACTGCAACACGACTTATAGATTTAATTGCACCAATTGGGAAAGGGCAGCGAGGAATGATCGTTGCACCTCCGAAAGCGGGAAAAACAGTTCTTATTAAAAAGATAGCTAATGCGATAACTACTAATTATAAAGATGTTGAACTTATAGTCTTATTAATAGATGAACGTCCGGAGGAAGTTACAGATATGCAAAGGTCAATAAAAGGAGAAGTAATATATTCTACTTTTGACGAATTGCCTGAGCATCATATAAGAGTGGCTGAAATGGTTTTAGAACGTGCTCAAAGACTTGTTG
Source organism: bacterium (assembly GCA_963635575.1). Taxonomy (GTDB): domain Bacteria; phylum Bacillota; class Clostridia; order TANB77; family RGIG9151; genus RGIG9151. The sequence continues at coordinate 45,822 of CAVHFU010000004.1, forward strand.
AGCATAAAAGGGATGTTGTTATTTTATTAGATAGTATAACACGACTTGCTAGAGCTTATAACCTGACTATTCCGGCGTCCGGAAGAACTTTATCCGGTGGGCTTGACCCCGCGGCTTTACATAAACCCAAGAAATTTTTTGGAGCAGCGAGAAATATTGAAAGTGGTGGAAGCTTGACAATCCTTGCCACTGCATTAATAGAAACAGGAAGCAGAATGGATGATGTTATCTTTGAAGAATTTAAGGGAACTGGCAATATGGAACTTCATTTAGATAGAAAGCTTTCTGAGAAGAGAATTTTTCCGGCAATAGATATTAACAAGTCAGGAACACGAAGAGAAGAATTACTACTTTCTCAAAACGAATGGGAAGCAGTAATGAGTATTAGAAGAAGCATGAGTAGGCAAGATAATATGGACATAGCTGAAAGTTTGCTTAATTTATTGATTACTACAAAGGATAATGATGAGTTCGTAGAAAAAATTAAGAAAACGATGAAATAGAAACAGGGCAAGTGGTCTTATAATTCCACAGCCCTGTTTTTGCGACTAGTTTTTTTGTGTCGCACGGCCATCCCCGTAGCCGTAAAAAGCAATTGCCCATACGCCTGCAATTCCAACTAAAGTATAAATAACACGGGAAACCCAACTCATAGTTCCGAAGATCGCGTCTACTAAGTTATAATTAAAAATTCCTACCAATCCCCAGTTTATACCACCGATTATTATTAAAGTAAGAATAATAGCATGGAGTGTTCTCATTTTAATCCTCCTTCCCAAAGATATAAATAAAAATCTTTTATATATAGTATCTCTATAAATAAACTTAACAATACAAGAAAAATTTTGCAAATCATACTTTTTATTATAAAACCTCTTGAAAACATTATCAGGTTGTGATAAAATATATATCGTTGACTGAGCATGTTAATAATGTTTAACGGATATAGAATTTTTGAAAGAAGGTGAATTTGATGAAAGAAGGAATACATCCAAAATGTGTAGAATCAGTTGTTAAGTGTGCTTGTGGTGAAACATTCACAACTACTTCTATTAAGCCTGAACTACGTGTTGAAATTTGTTCAAAATGTCATCCTTTCTACACCGGTTCTCAAAAGAATACAGTTGTTGGTGGAAGAAGCGAAAGATTTAAGAAGAAGTTTAATATTACTGATGAAGACTAAAAGAAAGAGCCTATTAAGGTTCTTTTTTTGTGGTAAAAAATTTCCTTTGTGCATATATTTGTTTTGAATGAGTTTGCAAAAAGGGGATGGTTATATGGAAAACTTGAGATTAGGTTCAACTGGACCACAAGTTATGCTTTTACAAAGTGTGTTAAAGACGCTAGGCTTTTATACAGGTGAAATTGATGGGAATTTTGGACTAAATACAGAAAGGACTGTTAGAAGGTTTCAAAGAAATTTTTCTTTGCAAAGCGATGGCACAGTTGGAGAACTAACGTGGAGGGTACTTACACCATATATTAACGGATATACAAGATATACAGTTAAGCGAGGGGATACTTTTTATAACATAGCAAGAAGATTTTCGACAACAGCAAATAGAATCGCTGCTACAAATCTCGGCGTATCTTCTACACGTCTCGCTGTTGGGCAAAGTATCATTGTGCCATTTGGCAATGTTGTAAAGACTAATATAAATTATACATACGATATTCTTAGTATGAATGTAGATTCGCTTCAGACCATATACCCATTTTTAAGTGTGACTAGCATTGGAAAAAGTGTGCTTGGCAAGGAATTGAAATGTATAAGAATAGGGAATGGGCTAAATGAAGTTTTTTATAGTGCTTCAATTCATGCTAATGAATGGATAACATCGGTACTTTTGATGAAATTTATAGAGAATTTTTGTAGGGCGTATGTAAATAACGGAAAGATGTACGGACTGAATGTAAGAGAGGTATTTAATAGTGCATCGATATATATTGTTCCGATGGTTAATCCGGATGGGGTTGATTTGGTGACGGGCGGACTTGATACTGCGTCAGACGCGTATCAAAATGCAAAAATAATTGCTGAAAATTATCCGATTATACCGTTCCCGGATGGTTGGAAGGCGAATATTGACGGAGTAGATTTAAATTTGCAGTTTCCGGCAGGTTGGGAGAATGCAAGGCAAATTAAATTTGCACAAGGCTTTACGACACCGTCTCCTAAAGATTATGTTGGCAACGGATCGCTTACACAACCTGAAGCAATAAGTATGTATGACTTTACATTAGCACATAATTTTAGACTTATTTTAGCGTATCATACACAAGGAAGGGTTATATATTGGAGATTCTTAGATTACTTACCGCCACAGTCTAGGGAAATTGGTGAAAGACTTGCAAAGATAAGTGGCTATCTTTTAGAAAGTACACCATATTCTTCAGGATACGCAGGGTATAAAGATTGGTTTATTCAAAATTACAATAGACCTGGGTATACAATTGAAGTTGGGTGGGGAACAAATCCACTTCCGATTTCTCAGTTTGGTACGATTTATTCTGAGAATGAGGGGATTTTAATAACTGGTGCTATAATTTAAACAAAAGGGACTTCAAAAAAAGTCCCTTTTGTTATTGATTTTTATAAGCTATAATGATAAAATCAAAGAGATGTAAATGCCAATGTGGCTCAGTCGGTAGAGCAACTGATTCGTAATCAGTAGGTCGCGGGTTCGATTCCCACCATTGGCTCCATTTTTATCGTTCTATACTGAAATCTTTATCTAATTTTTTTATTTCTCTTTGCATTTTGTCACGACAAATTTTTACTTCTTCGTTTATTTGCTCTTTAGATAAGTTCTTATTTTCAGATATTTCTTTTATTATTTTCGAGTATTTTTCGATAATTTTATTTAATTCTTTATCTTTTTTACCTTCTTTTTCATGAATGGCGTAGCGTCTTTGGAACTCATTCATTATTGCAGAAATGTATAGAAGGTATTTTAGTAGTTCTTCTTTAGATTTCATTGCTTTTTTCATCTTTGCACCGATACTTTTCCAAAAGCCCTCTTTTTGCATTATTTCATCAAAAGTTTTTTCACATACATCTTTATCTTCCGAAATGTTTTCCGCAAAAGTTTGCTTTATTAAGTCAAGTACATCCATTGCTATTTTTTCTAGATTTGTTACTTCATTAAATTTGTCTATAAATTCGTCGATTTTTTCAAATAATTTTTGAAACATATTTCGCCTCCTAGCCTAAAATGTCTGAGAAAACTTTGTCTATCATAAAACCTGCAAGAAGTATAAGCATTATCATAACTATTGAATATTCAAAAGTCATAAAGAAAGCTAAGAAAAACATTGTAAGAAGTATTATTGCTAAAATTCTTACATTTTCTTGAATAAATGCATATAATGCTCCTAAAATAGATAATGTGATTATCACATAATGCAAATAAGAATTAGGTCCAACTACAACAGGGTGACCAAATGTCTTAAAATATGGAATTATAGTATTTGTAAGATAAATTATAGGATGTGTAAATAAGCTTTTTGCATTTGTCCATATTGCCGAGAAGTAATTATCAAGAGGAAGTAATGAACTTAATGTACCTTTAAAATATGCTATAAATATAAAAATTCCGAGCATAATAATTATTCCTACCAAAAAGTATAAAAATGCTTGTAAAACTGCAATGTGTTTTTGTTTTACCATAAAGTAGATATAAGGTATAATTCCAAGAAGTAGGCAAGTTGGCTCAATTACAAGTGCAATTGTAAAGAATATACCTGAAATAAAGTTCCATCTTCTAAGCATACTGTGGACACCTATATACATAAATAGCAAATATAGTGTAAAAGATAAAACTAGGAATATATTTATTGAATACATTTTTTCAACAAAATAAGGATAAACGGCGAAAAGCAGTGAAGCACATAAACCACCGGTTTTTCCTACAATTATTTTACCTAAGGCAAATATTGCTAAAATCATAAACATATGTAGAACGAATTCTACCCATATGAAAAAAGTAGATGCTGATGTTATGAAATTTGTGGTCATTCCGAATTTACTTAGAGTAGAAACGTGCGAGGCAGGTAAAATACTTGGCATCGAAACCACGTATCTTAGTGTAAATCCCCAAAACATAACTACAATCAGCAAAACAAAAAATAATGGCGAATTTGCTGAAAAAACTTTACTGTAATAATTTTTCATTTGTATACCTCCAATCGAAAATATGATACAATATTTCTGAAAACATTACAAGACACACTAATATTATTTTTAAGAACATGTTGGAGGAATGATTATGAGCAGAATAGTGATTGTTACTGGCGGAACACGCGGAATAGGAAAGGCAATATGCGAAGAATTTATAAAAAATGGAGATATTGTAGTTTTAAACTATAAAAAGTCGTATGAAAAAGCAGTAGAATTAAAAGAAAAGTTGGGAGAAAACTTATATTTAATTCGAGCAGATGTTGGAAATATGTTTGAAGTAAAAGTTATGACTGAGTTTTGCCTAAATAAGTTCGGGAAAGTGGATGTCTTAGTTAATAACGCAGGAATTTCGCAAATTAAGCCATTTGCAGACATCACAGAAGATGACTGGGACGAAATGATAAGAGTTAATTTAAAAGGAATATACAACACAACAAAATGTGTAATTGACTCTATGATACATGAGAAAAAAGGAAAAATTATAAATATATCATCAATTTGGGGAGAAGTTGGTGCATCGTGTGAAGTACATTACTCTACTGCAAAAGCGGGAGTAATAGGTTTTACAAAGGCATTAGCTAAAGAAATGGCATTATCCAATATTCAAGTAAACTGTATAGCGCCTGGAATTATAGACACAGAAATGAATGCACAATTTAATTTAGAAGAATTAAAAGAAGAAGTACCGAGTGGAAAAATCGGTACTCCTAAAGATATTGCAAATATGACTTTATTTTTAGCATCAGACAAAGCTGATTACATAACAGGTCAAACTATTGGTGTAAATGGTGGGATAAATTAATCAAAATACCGTTCTATATCCGGTCTAACCATCATTGGGTTTACATCAAGTTTTACAATGTCACCTATTTTTGCGTCAATATCAGTTAAATCAATAACAATGTTATTTGTACCTATTTTACCTAAAATAGGTACTTTTATATTGTTAACGTCAACATATATTTTCTTATTGAAATTTTTCAACTTATTATATATTTCGCGTAATGTATCTATAAAACCAAAGCAGTCTTGGCCTTTTTTAAGTTCAAGTCCATCTAAATAGCCAACAGGTACAATCCCTATTGTTGTTTCTCTTGTAGTTTTATAAGTATTTGAATACCCTATAAAATGGTTTATAGGGAGTTTTTTAATGTCCTCGATTTCGGAAATCATATAGCCAATTTTATTTAATTCAAGTGAATTAGGAACAAGAATTCTTCCAAGTAATGCAGAGCCTATACGAGAAACATCCAAATGAGTATACGGTTTTGTTAGAAAAGCAGAAGAATTAGCTATATGTCTAAAGCCAACATCAATTCCTTCATCAGTCAAAATTGATACACATTTATTAAATATGTTAAATTGTTTATCTGTGTAATCTGTTTTTTCATTAAATGAAGAAGAAAAGTGAGAAAAAACACCAACAACGCCAATGTTTGGTTTCGATTTTAGTTCAGCAGCTAATTTAATCATATCATCAGGTAAAAAGCCAAAACGGCCAAAACCTGTATCTATTTTTAATTGACAGTATAGCGGAGTTTCGGTTTCTTTAGAAATTTTATCTAATGTATTTAGTGCTTCAAACGAGCCTATTGTTGGCAAGATGTCATTATTTAATAAAATTAAAAGTTCATCATATATAGCAGTAGAATGAAGTAACATTATTTTTGCATTTATTCCGTTATTTCTTAGAGTAATAGCTTCCTCAGTAGTTGATACTGCAAAGAAATCTATGCCATTTTCCATAAGAAGCTTTGGAAATTCATCTAATCCAAGACCATAGCCATTATTTTTAAGAGTAGCAATAATAGGGGAATTGGTTATTGATTTCAACTTGTTAATGTTATCTATTAATTTAGTTTTTTCTACAACTAGGTTTTTCATTAATGTCAATCCTTCCGTAATTAACTGTTCTTTTTAACAAATATAATTCTACGAAGTTTTTTGTAAATAGCTCCGCCTTTTTCCAAAACAAAACGTGTAAATGGTTTAAACACCAAATCTAATTCTCCAATAAATTCAGTAAAATCACCATTAAAACCTTTTTTAAATCTGTATAAACCATAAAGTGGGCTGTTTTCATCTAAATCTCCGGAAACGCCTCTAAAATCGTAAACATTGCAATTATTTTCAATAGCCCATTTTATCATTGACCATTGAAGAAGATAATTTGGCATAACATTTCTGTGTGCGTTACTACTTGCGCCATATAAATACCAGCATTTATCACCATATAAAATAGCAATTGTACCAGCAATAGGAGTTCCATCCTCTAAATAAGCCATATAAAGGCGTAAATGATTAGGAGCAAGCTCATCATACATTTTTTCAAAATACTCTAATGAACGAATAACAAAATTATCTCTTACACCGGTTTCTAACATGATTCTATGGAAATCTTTTAAATCATCTCTAGTCCCAATTTTAGCCGTTACACCTTTTTTACTAGCAAGACGTATGTTATATCTAGTTTTTTGTTCAAAAGAAGCAAGAACTTCATCTTCGGTTTTTCCTCTTAAATTATTAATTCTAAAGACAAAGCGAGGCTGTATTCCCTCAAAGTTTTTATTTTGCTTAGGTAGTTTAAAACCACATTTTTTAACAACTTCAGCAAACTTTTTATCAGTCGCAAGGACATCTGTATCAAGTTTTAACGTGTATGCTTTATATTTTTTTGTAAGTTCTCTTACTTTATTAATCAATCCTTGCATTAATTCTAAATTATAAACATCGCAAACAGGCCCACGTGGGGAATACATAAGAGTATATGGTAATCCAGGAACTTTTCTTATAAGAACCATCATAGCACCAATAATGTTATCTTTATCATCATAGGCAACTACAAATTCATGTTTCCAATTAGCCTTAACCCTTGTCCACTCAAAAGACTGCATAAAATGTGACTTGGGATGGCTTTGAAGAAAATCCTCAAGCTTTTTTTCATCATAATCGGTAGTTATTTTCATATTTTTTTCCTCCGTATAAATATTAATGATATAAAAATATCACAATATTCAGTTAATATCAATAGAACTTGCCCAAAAGGGACGGGTCTTTTTGGTCAAGTTTTAAAAGACGTACAATATCGGCAGAAAGCAAGTCGCATGGTTTAACCAATACAGACCTGTCCCTTTTGGGCAAAATCAAATCATATAAAAAATATTGACCAAAATGGGACAGGTCTAAATCAAAGGAAACGGATAGTAATGATGAAAAGTGCGATTGAGGGCAATTTGAAATGTGACCAAAAAGACCCGTCCCTTTTGGTCACATTGACGAATATTGCTAAGTATGGTATATTGTTATATGTAATTTTTGCAAAGGAGATTTTGAGTATGGGTGATGTAAATAAGGTTGAACCTAGGACTTTACCTGGTTTTATGGAATTACTTCCAAATGAGCAAATTTTGTTTAATCAAATGAAAGAGAAAATTCAAAAATCATATGAAAAGTTTGGATTTTTGCCATTAGATACTCCTGTTTTAGAGCTCGGAGAAGTGTTACTTGCAAAGGCCGGGGGAGAGACAGAAAAGCAAATATATAGATTTACGAAAGGCGATAATGATTTGATTATGCGTTTTGATTTAACTGTGCCTTTAGCTAAGTTTGTTGCTGAACATTACGGTGAGTTAGGTTTTCCTTTTAGAAGATATCAAATCGGCAAAGTATATAGGGGTGAAAGACCTCAAAAGGGACGCTTTAGGGAATTTTATCAATGTGATATTGATATTATCGGCGATGGAGAATTATCTATAATAAATGATGCGGAAATGCCTAGTGTTATTTATAATACTTTTAAGGAACTTGGTTTTTCTGAGTTTGTTATTTGCATAAATAATAGAAAGATTTTGAATGGTATATTTAGACATCTTGAACTATCAGATGTATCTATGGATGTTATGAGAATTATAGATAAATTGGACAAAATCGGTGTAGAGGCTGTATGTAGCGAATTGGCGAAGTTAGATATAAACGAAGCTTCAATAGAAACAATAAAGAATTTTGTGCTTATACAAGGCTCGACTGATGAAAAATTGCTTGCTTTAGATAATTTAGGTATTGAAGATGAACTTTTTATAGAGGGTTTAAATGAGCTAAAAGAAGTTGTAAAGTATATTAGAATACTAAAAGTGCCTGATACTCACTTTACAGTAGACTTAAAAATAGCTAGGGGCCTTGATTACTACACAGGTACAGTATATGAAACATTTTTGACTAATTATCGTAATTTGGGAAGTGTATGCTCTGGTGGTAGATACGATAACTTGGCTGAATTTTACACAAACAAGAAATTGCCTGGAGTTGGAATTTCAATAGGTCTTACAAGACTATTTTACCAATTAAATGAGGCTAATTTGATAAATTGTGATAAAAAATCAATAGCTGATGTGTTAGTTATTTCTATGGATGATGACTTAAGTGATTGCTTGGTTGCTGCAACGACATTTAGAGAAAACGGTATAAATGCAGAAGTTTACTTGCAAGATAAGAAAATGAAAGCAAAAATGAAGTATGCTGACAAGCTTCAAATTCCATTTGTCGTAATTATAGGAGACGATGAGAGAAAGGCCGGAAAGGTTACATTAAAAAATATGATGTCAGGAGAACAAAAATTAGTATCTGTTGATGAGGCGATAGGATTGATTAAGTAAAGGTTACCTTTGCTGCTAAGATTTACATAAAGGCAATCAGCAAAAAAAATAGAAAACATATATAAAAGAACTTGTATGAGGGGTTGAAGTACATATGAAGAAATTTTATATATGTTTTTTTGTTTGTTTGGGACTAATCTTTTCAGTGTCATCGGCAATAGAACTAAGGCTTAATTGGGGAACTTTTAACATGCCGGAAGATCCAGTTGTAATAAACAACAGAATTTTAGTCCCACTTCGAGTTATTGCAGAGATTTTTGGTTGTAATGTAAAATGGGATGAAAGTTTTGTGGTTACGGTTACAAACAAGGACAGCGAACTTATTTTGCCAATCGATTCGACAAAAGTAACAATTAATGGGGAAGAATTTGAACTTGACGCACCGGCAATTTTAAAAAATGACACAACTATGATCCCTCTTAGATTTATTTCAGACTATGTTGATGCGGAAGTAGAATGGTATGAAGAAAACAAAATAGTTAATCTTGTAATAGATAATGCAGAACTAAAAGCAAGGGCGGAAAACGTAAGTAGAAGCTATGCAAAAAGGACCCAATATCCTAATGCGCTAAATAAGAAAATAGTTATAGATGCCGGACATGGCGGAACAGAAGTTGGTGCAACATATGGAGGAGTATATGAGAAAAATATTAATTTAGCAATTGCTAAAGTTGTACAACGTGAATTAGAAAAGCAAGGCGTAAGGGTATATATGGCAAGAACAACCGATGTAACAACTACACTTGCATCTAGAGCAAATTTGGCAAACAATATAAATGCTGATTTGTTTGTAAGTGTGCATAATAACGCTATGCCTAATAAATCAACAGTAAACGGAACAGAAGTTTTATATCCGTCGAGTACGGTAGTAAAGAATGGGATATCGGCATATAGTTTAGCTACAAAACTCCAAAAGACCGTTTCGAGTTTGGCCGGAACATATGATAAAGGAATAATTAATAGAAACAACTTGTACGTATTAAACCATACCAATATGCCTGCCGTTATAGTAGAAGTGGCATATATGACTAATTCCGGTGACTTAGCTAGGCTAAAGGATAATGAATTCTTAGAAAAAGCCGGGAAAGCCATAGCACAAGGAATTTTAGAAAGTTTTTAATAAAAACTCCGTAAAGTCGCTTAATTTATTTTTTGGTTACGTCTCATTTTGGATTTTGGGTTTACAAATTTTTCTATGGAAAAATCATATAATATGTAGTATAATTAACTGGTTAAAAATATAATCGTAAAAAGAGAGGGTGAACCAATATGAGATTGTTTAATACTTTAACAAGGAAAAAAGAAGAATTTAAACCTTTGATTGGAAATGAGGTGAGAATTTATTCTTGTGGACCAACAGTATATAGCTATGCACATATTGGAAACTTACGTGCTTATTTATTTATGGATTTATTAAGACGTACGTTAAAATATAACGGATACGAATTAAAACATGTTATGAATATAACAGATGTCGGCCATTTAGTATCTGATGCTGATGAAGGCGAAGATAAGATGGAAAAAGCTGCGCGTGAGCAAAAGAGAACTCCCCTTGAAATCGCAGAAATGTATACAAAGGAATTCTTTAAGGATTTTGAAAGACTAAATATAGATAAACCTGAAATTATAGCTAAAGCAACGGAGCATATCTCGGATATGCTTGAATATGCAAAAGAAATTGTTGCAAATGGTTATGGTTATGAAACAAGTAATGGAGTTTACTTTGATATAAGTAAATTAGATAAATACGGTATTTTGTCAGGAATAAGCTTAGAGGACCAACTTGCCGGTGCTAGAATTGCCGTTGACGATGAAAAGAGAAGCCCACTTGATTTTGCTATTTGGATAAAAGCTCCTGAAAACCACATTATGAAGTGGGATAGCCCTTGGGGGCTATCATATCCGGGATGGCACTTGGAATGTTCTGCTATGGGAAGAAAGTATTTGGGAGATGTGTTTGATATACATACCGGTGGAGAGGACCATATTCCAATTCACCACGAAAACGAGATAGCACAAGCTAAGGGTGCAACAGGAAAGATACCTGCAAAATGGTGGATGCACGTTGCGTTTTTAACAGTTGATGGTGGAAAAATGTCAAAGAGTTTAGGGAATTGCTATAGAATTGAGGAGCTTAAAGAAAAAGGATTTGATCCTCTTGCATATAGATATTTTTGTTTAAATTCTCATTACAAGAGTAAATTAAACTTTACTTTCGAGGCATTAAAATCAGCACAAACGGCGCTTAATAGATTAAGAGAAGGAATTAAACAACATGCAAACGGTGAAGCAAAAATTTCTCCTGAAGAAATAGAAGCTTATAAATTACAGTTTAAGGATGCTATTAATGATGACTTGAATTCGCCAAAGGCATTAGCAGTTTTGTGGGAAGTGGTTAGAAAAGAAGTAAAATCTAAAGATTATTTGGAACTTATTAAAGATTTTGATAGAGTGTTAGCACTTGACTTAGATATAGATAAAATTAATGCATTGCCTACTGAAGAAGAGGAATATTCTGACGAGGTAAAAGCATTAATCGAGCAAAGAAATATAGCAAGAGCAAATAAAAATTGGGCTGAGGCAGACAGAATAAGAGATTTGCTTAATGCTCAAGGAATTAAGATAAATGATAAAAAAATAGGTTGAAAAAAGAGGGTGACGTTTTAAGATGTCACTCTCTTTTTAAATAAATTTCTTACAATGCCTCATTTCCGGGAATAAGGTAGGTCACAATTCCATATACGATTGCGCCGATTATAGCAGATAAGACTGTAATACTATATCCTGCTACAAAGAACTGAGTTAAGTATAGTATTAATGCTGCTGCTACGAATCCAACAATTCCACGTCCGAAAGGGGAAGCATCTATTCCAAGCAATTTAACGAATAGGTAATCTAAAACTGTAAGCACAACAGCAGCTACAATTAAAGGACCTATGCCACTTATTGCAAACCCCGGTGTTAAAAATGCGGTAATAGCAAGTACTACGGCAGAAGCGATTAATCTGATTACGATTCCGGCAACATTCCAGTCGGTTGATACGCTTTTGCTATTTTGTTTTTGTTGATTATCCATGTGATAACCCTCCTTTTTTTGTTTGTTTTTATTTTTTGCAGTTATTTATTTTTTATACAATTTTTTTGCTATTCCGGTATTAAATTTGAAATAATGGAAAAATTGATATATGTAGAAACAAGATAGGAGTACACATATGCTTATATTGATTTTCAGAGCAGTTTTTTTATATATTTTTGTAATAATAGTAATGCGGATGATGGGGAAACGGGAAATAGGGCAACTTCAACCGTACGAATTAGCTATAACCTTAATTATTTCGGAATTGGTTACTCTACCAATGGAAAACACCGGAATTCCACTTGTTAGTGGAATAATTCCTGTGTTGGTAATTACATTTACTCAAATGCTTTTGTCATTTATAACAACGAAAAGCCAGTTTATGCAAGATTTAATTTCAGGAACGTATACAATCATTATCGAAAATGGCAATTTAATTGAAAAAAATATGCTTAAGCAAAAATACACAATAGTTGAATTATTAGAACAATTACGTCTAAACGGAGTATCTAAAATTTCTGATGTCCAATATGCAATACTTGAGACCAGCGGACAATTGAGCGTAATTTTAAAAGAACCTAAACGTCCTGTTACGGCCGAACAGATGAATATAAACACATCCTATGAAGGTTTACCAATTAGTCTAATTTTGGATGGTAAACTAGTAACTAGGAATATCGATAATATAAAGATTACTGAAAAAGAAGTAAAAGAATATCTAAAAACTAATGAGTTAAAATTAGAAGATGTTTTTTACTTAAGTGTTGATGCACAAAAGGAATATTATCTTCAAAGAAGGGAGAAAGAGCAATGAAGAACTCTATTGTTGGAATACTTATAGGTTTTTTTGTTGTAATTTCTTTTGGAATAGTTGAAGCTAAGTATTTAGAAAAAGTATCAAATGAATTGGCAGAGTATATTGAAGAAATCGAAAACTATTCTAAAGTCGACAAAAAAATCAAGGAAATTACAGGCTTTAGGGAAAAATGGGATAAAAACCAAAAGTTTTTGAGTATAATGATTGACCACCAAGATATTTATAAAATTGAATCGGCTTTAGTAGAAATTGAATCTATTTTAAAAAATAATTTAAATAGCAGTCAAATTTCTACAAATTTCGCACTGTTGAAGTTGTATATTAATAATATGTCAAGTGAGCGAAGATTTACATTGGAAAACGTATTGTAAAACTTTGAACTGTATAGTAAAATTCATAGTGAAGGAGGATTATTATGAAAGATATGAGAAACTTTGAAACAGAGATTGAAGAATTGAGGGATAAGCTAAATTTGGAAATCCAAAATCAAATGGAGAAACATGTGCCCTCAGATAAGCTCCTCGAATTAAGTAAAAAGATGGATGAATTGCTAAATGAATATCATTCAGAATACTACCAAACTTTTTAAATTTTAGTATACAGATATGCTTTTTAAATGATAAAGTACTTTTGAATTTGCTTAATCATATTATAGGAAAAAGAGGAGAGATGATTATGAAAATTTCGGAAGTAAAGAAATTAATCGGAAATACTCCGATGATAAATATTAAGTGTATTCATGACGGAGTTGAAAAGCATGTTTTTGCTAAACTTGAATGGTATAGCATAACTGGCAGTATAAAGGATAGAGCTGCTTTCTATATAATTGATGAAGCTATTAAAACAGGTGCTTTGATCCCAAACCAACCTATCATAGAGGCGACTAGTGGAAATATGGGTATTTCAATAGCTGCTATTGGAACTTTACTCGGACATCCGGTACATATTTTTATGCCGGATTGGATGAGTGAAGAAAGAAAGTTGATTTTAAAAGGGTATGGTGCTGCATTGCATGAGGTAAGCCACGATGATGGCGGATTTGTTGGTGCAATAGAAAAGGCTAAAGAGTTGGCAAAGGAAATCAACGGATTTTGTACTAAACAGTTTGAAAACAAAAATAATACCATTTCGCATTATGAGTTGACCGGAAGTGAAATCATAGAGAATATGAGCGGAAAAAAGATTGACGGTTTTGTTTCCGGTATAGGTACTGGTGGAACTTTGATGGGAGTAGGTAAAAAGTTAAAGTCCTTCGACAAAAGTGTAAGAACCTATGCTTTTGAGCCTGATTCGCTGTCTGTTATACTAAAAGGTGCGACTTCTGGCCAGCATAAAATAGCCGGTGTTGGGGACGAATTTATACCGGATTTAGTAAAACGAGAGGAGATAGACGAAATCCTCCTTATTAATGATGATGACGCAGTAAATATGAGTAGGATTTTGGCAAAAAGTTTGGGACTTGGAGTGGGGATATCGAGCGGAGCTAATTTTTTAACATCTGTATTGGTTAATGAGGGAAAGAAAAATATTGTTACTGTATTCCCGGATGATAACAAAAAGTATCTTACAACAGACCTAGGAAAAGAAATTGATGAGAATAAAAAACTTATATCCAATCATATAAAGTGTATCGGATATGAGGTAATGTAAAGACTAAACTATTTATAACCTTTGTTAATTCACAATGTTATAAATAGTTTAGTTTTTTTTAATACGAATTGCTACAGAAAAAGTTGACATAAAAAAGAACACGTGATAAAATGAAAAAGGATTAAAAATACACTAGGGGGGTGGATTATATGAGCAATAGTTTTTTAGTACTTAGTCATCACAGATCGGGTTCTAATTTCTTATGTAATTTGCTATGTGCCAATAAAGAAGTTGTATGCATAAATGAGCCATTATCTATGCATACAACTTTTTTTTATGAAAATGATTTAATAGATTGGCAGGCAAATGAATATGACAGTGAATTTTTGCATAAGTCATTAAGGCAATTTCCAGAGCTTACAGGGTATTTAAAGGAGCTGAGATCATATTTAATTGAAGATTCAAATGCTAAAAGGGCAGTTGGTTTTAAAGAAACTTTACTTTTTGAAAAGTTGCCTTGGTTTAAAGAGTTTATGCCAGAGATCAAAATAATTTATTTGGTGAGAGATCCGCGTGCTGTTATAAACTCAGTAATGCGTAACGATATGTATAAAATTTGGAACTATGATGTTACGGTAAAGAGATATCTTGAAGTAAATAACCCTGAAATAAAGATATCTACTCCAATTGAATTAGCTACATGGAGTTGGAAAATAAGAAACAATTTGTTTAACAGATACAAAAAATTATTTGACTATAAAATAGTAAGACTTGAAGATATAGTTAATGCTCCTCAAGAAGAAACAAGCAAAGTTATGTCTTTTCTTAATAAGGGGTTATCTGATGAACAAGTTGCTTTTTTATCTAAAGTATATGTGGAGGATAAAAAGGGTAGGGCATTTTCAGTATTTACTTCAAAGGATAGGGTATTAAACGACTGGAAGGGTAGGGTGAGTATTGAAGATGAAAAGTATATTAGACGAATCCTGTGTAATGAAATGGAAGAATACAGATACATATAAAGTCTTAAAGCGAAAAATCATTTCGAATGTAGTACTTGTAACTGAGGAAATCATAGACAAATATGGTGCCAGTGAGATTTCTCCCTTTTATATATCAAAGAGCTTATTTACAAATCAAGAACTTGTAGATATCCTAAACTTATTTAATTTACGTAGTATTAAGGGAGGATCTTATATAATAATAAATGAATATAATAAATCGTTACCAATTAAGTGGAATGAAATAAAGCAACAATATGTTGTGAGTAACGAATATAAAGAACATCCGGTTACAGGGATATCTTGGGAGGGAGCATGCTTTATTGCTAAATTATTTGATGCAAGACTCCCATACGAAAAAGAGTGGGAAATAGCGGCTACTTCTGGAAATAGTAATTATATGTATTCTTGGGGAAATGAAGAACCCAATAGTACATTAAGTAATTATGAAGAAAATGTAGGAAGTACATCTAAGGTAAACTCATATCCGCCAAATGGATTAGGAATATATGATATGTGTGGCAATGTTGATGAATGGTGTTTAGATGGCATGAGAATAGATGAAAATACTTTATCTAAATATGAAAAAGTAGTAAAAGGGGGGTGTTGGTACAAATCGTCTGATAATATGATATGTAGTTCCAAAAGGAGTAGATGGTCAAAAATAGGAGCGACAGGTATTGGATTTAGAATGGTTTTTGAAAGACAGTAGGTAATATGTCAATAGGAAAAAAATAAAAATTTTAATGAAATTTGT
>CAVHFU010000005.1:0-1614 GCA_963635575.1 bacterium
TCCTCAAGCAGCCCAATTATATAAAATAAACCCAGAAAACATAAATTTATTTTTAGATGGAATATATAATACGATTTTATTTAAAGATGTAATGCAAAGAAAAGGAATAACAGATAAAAATGTATTAGAAAGAGTTACAAAATATTTGTATGACAACATAGGAAATAGAACGAGTATGAAAAGCATAAGTGATAATATTGAAGGAATAGATAAAAATTCATCATATAATACAATTTCAAACTATGTAGATGCATTAATAGATAGCTATTTAATATTTAAAGCTAACAGATATGATATTAAAGGAAAAGAGTTTTTAAAAACTCAAGAAAAATATTATGCAATAGATATAGGATTAAGATATTACATGTTAGGACAAGGCTCTGGTCGAGACATGGGGCATATATTAGAAAACGTTGTGTATCTTGAATTGTTGAGACGAGGATATGAAGTATATATAGGAAAATATGATGATTTGGAAGTTGACTTTGTAGCAAGAAAGCCAGAGAATACTATATATTATCAAGTTGCATTAACAACTAGAGAAGAAAATGAAGGAGATAATAAAACCTTAGATAGAGAATTAACTCCATTGAAGAAAATAAATGATAATTATCCTAAATACATTTTGACATTAGATGATGATTTAGATGCAGACTTTGATGGAATAAAGAAGATAAATGTGTTGGACTGGTTACTGAATGTTTAAAAAACAATATTATTCCATTTATCATATTAGACAAAGACAAATTATTTTATTATAGAGGACTAAAAGAATATCAAGTGAATAGGGAAAAAGGATATTTGATAGATACGTGCTTAAATGCACAAGATCAATATATCAATTACGGAATCTACATCATTGAGGAAACTGAATGTTATTTTTAATGGAATAGAAATTATATATTAATCCAGGAGAAATCCTGGATATTTTGTATTACAAAAGTATTTCTATAACATCAGAATCACTGACGGCTTTGGAAAAATATTTCCACAATTATTGATAATTTACAACAAATCGTATATAATATAAATAGAGGTGAAAGCTATGAATATGATAAAACGAATAGAATATTTAGATGAGCTAAAAAGATGGAAGGATAAAGATATAATTAAAGTTGTTACAGGAATAAGAAGATGTGGTAAATCTACTTTGTTTGATTTATTTATACAATATTTAAAAGAAGAAAAAATAGATGATAAACATATAATATCAATAAATCTAGAATCATTAGAATATAATTTTACAGGTTATAAAGATTTGTACGATTATGTAGTTAGTAAAATAAATGATGACCAAAAATACTATGTATTCTTAGATGAAGTCCAAAGTATAGAAAAATTTCAAAAAGCAGTAGATGGATTATATATAAAGAAAAATATAGATATTTATATAACAGGATCAAATGCATTTCTATTGTCAGGAGAACTTGCAACATTATTAACAGGAAGATATATAGAAATAAAAATGTTACCATTATCATTTAAAGAATATATTTCAGCATTTGAAGATAATAAAAATTATCAATCATTATTTTTGGAATATATGAGAAATGGTGGAATGCCGGGAACTATAAGCGTAGCCAATTTAGGAATGAATGATGTTAACAAATATTT
>CAVHFU010000005.1:1667-58815 GCA_963635575.1 bacterium
TATTTGGATAGCATTTTTTCAACAGTAGTTTTTAAAGATGTGATGGCAAGAAATAAAATAACAAATAAAACTCTTTTAGAAAATATAATAAAATTTATATTTGATAGCATAGGAAGTCCTATATCAACTAAAAAAATAAGTGACACATTAACAAGCAGGGGAATGTCCACAAGTAATCATACAGTAGAAAATTATATAACAGCATTTGTAGAAAGTTATTTATTGTATAAAGCAGAAAGATTTGATGTTAAAGGTAAAAATTTGTTAGTAAGAGATTATAAATATTATTCTGTAGATACCGGATTAAGAAGTTATCTATTAGGGAAAAAAGCTGATAGTGATATGGGGCATATACTTGAAAATATTGTATATCTCGAATTATTAAGAAGAGGATATAGAGTATATGTTGGAAAAGTAGATGATATGGAAATAGATTTCGTGGCAGAAGATAGAGATGGATTGAAATATTTCCAAGTAGCTCTTACGGTAAGAGATGAAAATGTATTAGAAAGAGAATTAAGATCATTACAAAAAACAGGAGATTACTATCCTAAATATTTAATAACAATGGATATGGATTTATCTGCAGATTATGATGGAATAACAAAAATAAATGTGATAGATTGGCTACTTGAAAAATAAATTCATTTAATAATGTATGTGAAATAGAAATCTTAAAGTGCAAAATTGCACTTTATAGTATAAAAACGAACATCATAAAAGACAAGTAATCAAGTTGAAAATTACTTGTCTTTTATGATATAATCTAGTCGGTTACTGGGGTAGGCTTAAATTTTAACTCATAATTTGAGTCCCTTAGAAAATACATAGCGAAAGGAAACAAAATGGAAATTAAAAAGATAATTGTAGATGAAAGTGGAAAAAGAATAGATAAATACATTTCAGAAAAATTGGATTTGACTAGAAGTAGAGTTCAAAAGCTAATTGATGATGGAATGGTAACAATAAACGGAAATGTTGCAAAAAGCTCGGCTAAAGTTAATGAAGGCGAAGTTTTATTTGTTGAAATTCCGGAGTTAAAGCCACTTGAAATTGTGCCGGAGGAAATTCCACTTAACATTTTATATGATGATGATGATGTTATAGTTATAGATAAACCAAAAGGAATGGTCGTACATCCTGCTAATGGTAATTATACAGGCACTTTAGTTAATGCGATTATGTCGAAATTTGGAGATAATTTATCCGGAATAAATGGTGTTATAAGACCGGGGATTGTGCATAGAATAGATAAAGATACATCCGGAGTATTGGTAATTGCGAAAAACGATAAAGCACATTTAAAACTTGCAGAACAATTAAAAGAACATAGTATGACGAGGGTTTATGTTGCAGTTGTTCGCGGAAAACTTAAAGAAAAGGTTGGAACAATTGATGCTCCAATTGGTAGAAATCCTAAAGATAGAAAGAAAATGGGAGTTGTTGCAAATGGAAAAAGAGCGGTTACTCATTATAAGGTGATTAAAGAATTGGATGATTGTTCGGTTATAGAAGTTCGACTAGAAACGGGAAGAACACATCAAATCAGAGTACATATGTCATATATTGGTCATCCGCTTTTGGGTGATAATGTATATAGCAACGGCAAAAATAAATATGGATTTGTAGGACAAGCACTACACGCAAAAATACTGGGATTTATACATCCCAGTACCGGTGAATATATGGAGTTTTCTTCTAATCTTCCGGAAGAATTTGAGAAATTACTTGCCAAATAGCTTCTAGATTGTTTTTCTTTGTTGAAGAGATAGGAATTATATCTATTTCTTCCGGAGCATTAAGTTCATCTTGGATAACTTTACAATAATCATTAACTTTTGTTATTGGGACTTTGTCAGCCTTCGTTGGAACTATAACAAAGTTTAAATCTGAGTTTATTAAGTATTCGTACATAAGTACATCATCTTTTGAAGGTTTATGACGTATGTCTACAAGCATTATTACAAGTGCAATGTTTTTCCTTGATTTTAAATATGAGTCGATTACTTTACTGATTTTTTCAGATTTTTCTTTTCCCATAACCGAGAAAGAATATCCTGGCAAATCTATAAAGTAAAGTTTTTCATCTATGTTAAAAAAGTTTATTTGTTGGGTTTTCCCTGGAGTAGAACCTACATACGCTAAATTTTTTCGATTTAAGAGTGCATTTAAAATTGAAGATTTTCCTACATTTGAGCGTCCAACAAATACAACTTCCGGTAAATCATCTTTTGGAAATTGGTTTGAATTTACAGCAGATAATATAAATTTTGAATTATGAATATTTAGTTTCATTTTTCACACCTTCCTTATTACTAATTCTAACACGAAAGGAGAAAATATGGAAGAAATTTTTATGAAGGAAGCCATAAAAGAGGCAAAAAAAGCGTATAAAAAGAAAGAAGTGCCGATTGGGGCTGTAATAGTTTACAGGAATAAAATAATTTCACGCGGATATAATTTAAGAGAAAAGAAAAAAAACGCATTACTTCACGCAGAAATAGTTGCAATAAATAAAGCTTGTAGAAAGTTAAAGTCGTGGAGGCTTTCTGAGTGTGACTTATATGTCACAGTTGAACCTTGCCCAATGTGTGCCGGGGCAATTATTCAATCAAGAATAAAAAATATTTTTTTTGGTGCACCTGATATTAAAGCGGGATGTGCCGGTTCAAAGGCTAATCTGTTTGAGGAAGGATTATTTAACCACAATGTAAATGTTTCCGGTGGTATCTTAGAAAGCGAATGTGCGGACTTGTTAAAGGATTTTTTTCATCAATTAAGAAAAGTTGACAAGTGAGGAATTTTATAATAAAATCTATGCTGTTAGGAGAGTGGAAAATGAATAAGCGTTCTAAGAAAAAAAGACTAAAGAGAATAATAAAAGCTACTTCTTTTGCAATTGCTATGACTGCATTTTCTGCTGCTATTTATGCGACACAATTGAAAGAAGTAAATATAAATTATTTAGGTAATAATATATCTTTTAAAACACTTGCTAGTACGGTATCGGGTGCATTAAAGGAACAAAACATAGAGTTAAAAGATGGTGAAAATGTTTCAGCTTCATTAGACAGCAGACTATTTAGAAGTAATATGATAACTATTGATAAACCTATTATTGTTGCGTTAGCTGAACCTGTGGTAGAAGATAAGCCTGTGGCTGATGAGGTGGTAGAAGAGCCTAAGGTAGAGGAAACTGTAAAAGTAGAAGAACCTAAAAAAGAAGAAGTAAAGCCTAAGGCTACTACTAAAGCGGCGGATACTTCTAATGCAACATCCCGTGGTAATACTAGAATGACTTGGGGGCCGGATATAAATGAGATTGAAGAAGGAGTTTTAGAAACATCTGATGGGAAAATAATTGAATACACAGATGTAATTCAACTCGAAGCTACTGCTTATTGTGCTTGTTATGATTGCTGTGGAAAATATCCGGGCAACAAATGGTACGGAATAACAGCAACAGGAACTAAAGCTAAAGTGGGAACAATTGCAGTAGATCCTAGAATTATACCATTGGGCACTGAAGTTTATATCGAAGGACTTGGTGGTGCTAAGAACTACGGATTTGCTACTGCTGAAGATACAGGTGGAGCGATTAAAGGAGAAATAATTGATTTATATTTTAATACTCATAAAGAAACTGTAAATTGGGGCAGACAACAAGTTAATGTATATATATTAAAAGAACAGTAAAAACTCGGCAAATGCCGAGTTTTTTAGTATAAATTATTATTTCCTATATAATCTATAACTTCCTTAGGTAAGGAATAATTTAATTTATTTCCGTTTTTAACTTCTGCACGAATGTATGAAGAACTTAAATTGCTGTAGATTTTATTGTCAGCAAAAATAATGTTGCTTTTATACTTTTGTATTTTGGGTAGACGTTCTAAGATTTCGTAAAAGTTATCGTCCCCACGTCTATAAACTAAAAAAGAGTAGTTTGAAAGAAGATAATCAAGATTTGCCCAAGTGTCTAATGTTTTAAGCGAATCCGTCCCAATTATAAAGTACAATTTTGCGGTACTGTAAATATTAGAAAGCTTGTCTAGTGTCTCGAAAGCTTTTAATTGATTGGTTTCATCTATTTCTATTCTTGACACTTCAAATTTTTCATTGTTATCACAAACACTTTTTAGCATATTAAACCTATGTTCAGCAGAAATTAAACCATCTTTTTTATATTTATCTCCAACAGGTACGAAAATTATTTTGCTAAAATCTTTATCATTGTTTAGTATCTCTTGCGATATTGAAAAATGAAAATTATGAGGTGGATTAAAAGCTCCACCAAAAACTCCTATTTTCTCCATATTTTTTCCTCACTTTGCTAAAAATATTACAACAAATGTATTTTAACGTAAAATAGTAAAAAAAGCTAGTTGAAAAATTAAAATAATTATGTAAAAATATATGTGTTGGGGGGATAAAAATGCGAAAACGTACGATTATATTAAGTTGCCTGGTTGTAATGTTGATTATGGCTGTGTTTACTTATGTGCATACTTTTAAAAAGACAGTTTCAGCCGAAGGAATAAACGATAATATTGAAGTGGTTTCTAAAAATGAAGTAGAAGATATCAAAAAAGAAGAAGTGATTTATAACGAACCTTTAGTTAAATACGAGGGCCCTGTTCATCATGTATTTTTTCATAGCCTAATAGCATATACGAATTTGGCTTTTGATGGAGATAGCAGAGCGAATGGGTATAACTATTGGATGACTACTGCATCTGAATTTGAAAAAATGCTCCCTGAACTTTTAAAGCGTGGATATATGCTATATGATATAGAAGAACTAATGGAAAAAGATCCAGAAGATCCTACTAAGATAAAGAAAAAAGATATTTATTTGCCTGAGGGGAAGAAACCTCTTGTAATATCGATAGATGATG
This sequence comes from bacterium, assembly GCA_963635575.1. Taxonomy (GTDB): domain Bacteria; phylum Bacillota; class Clostridia; order TANB77; family RGIG9151; genus RGIG9151. The sequence continues at coordinate 6,566 of CAVHFU010000005.1, forward strand.
TTAACTATTATGATTACATGAAACCGGATGGCTTTGCCGAAAGGTTGGTACTAGATTCTGACGGGAGAGTCGCTAATGAAATAAAAAATGAAAATGGCGAATATATTATATCTAGAAAAGCAGATGTAATGCCTATTTTAGATGACTTCGTAAGAGAACATCCTGAATTCTCGTATAAAGGTGCCAAAGGCATCATTGCGGTTACCGGTTATCAAGGTGCATTAGGTTATAGAATTACTGATTTAGAGGGTGAAGATCTTCAAGTTGCTATAAAAGAAGCAACTAGAGTTACTGATAAATTAAAAGAAGATGGTTGGAGATTTGCTTGTCATAGCTATACTCATAATCAATATTTTAAGAAATATACTGTAACTATGGATCAGTTAAAATACGATACGGAGCGTTGGGAAAAATATATTGCACCGGTTGTAGGTGATACAAACATCTATATTTCACCGTTTGGAATAAGATTTAAAACGAACGATGAACGATACAGATATTTAGTTGACCAAGGTTTTAATATATTCTGTCCGGTGCAAAAACAGCCTGAACTTAGTCTACATGATGGGGACAATTTGATTATGACCAGATTTAATTTGGACGGATATTCAATGTTTAAGAGAAGCGAATATATAAACGATAATTACTTTAATGTAGAAAATGTTATAGACAAGTCAAGGCCTGAGCTTAAGTAAAGTTAATCAGATAGTATTTTGACAACTCCACATCCAATTCGTTTGCCGGAATTACCTGTGGGTTCTGTTCGGTAATCATCTGGGCTTTGATGTATTATTACTGCCTTGCTGATTATGTCAAAGACTGAAAACCTGTTGGTGTAAAAGCACATCCTCGAGTAGCCGTTATTCGAGAATATAACAGGGAAATCTCCGGCGTGATTACCATGAGGCGAATTGTCGGGATTGTAGTGTTCGCCTGCTGATATATAGGGCGACTCGGGGTCATCAATTTCACAATTACCGGTTACGTGTAGATGGAATCCGTGTGGACCTATTTGTGGTGTTGTGTCGGTCGCTTTTTGATATTCAGGAAGTCCTGTAACTTCAACACACACCTCAACTCCGCCCGGGATATCTCTAAATACGACTTTACCTTTTAGATTTGGTGCATAATCGCTACCTAAAATTTGGGCGTATGCCATCATAATATTATTACCTCCTATTTTGGGTTTTAATTAATAGTATGAAATCTATCTTAAAAAAGTGTGAAAATACTTTATTATTTTTTTTCTATATGGTAAAATGTGAAAGAAGAAAATTGAGGTGAAATCGATTTGAATAACAAAGGAAATACACGAGGATATGACCCTTTTATGCCTATAAAATTATCTAATATGGAGAAGAACAGGCTGACTGAAAACATTAGCGTAAATAATTCTACTTTTGCTGATAGTCCGCTTAATTTTGCTGTGTCGTCTGATACTTTTAAGATTGATCTTCCATCGGTAAAAAAAGGATTAGTTATATTACTTACCAAGAAATCAATCGGTATTGAGAATGAACTGGGAATTAAACTTATGAATGATTTTGTTGTTTCAATGTCGGATGCTGTGATGCTACCTCAATACGTTATTATAGTGAATGAAGCGGTTTGCTTACTTAATGATTCTTTAATTAAAGATAGCATTTTAAAAATGCAAAAATACGGAGTTAAAGTTTTGGTGTCAGATGAATCAGCTAGATGTTTTAATGATTTTCATGGGATTAAAGGTATAAAACAAGTTACTTCAGCAGATATTGCAGAAAAAATAATATATTCTGAACATTTAGTAAATATGTAAGGACCGGATACATATTTATTTTAGAAGTACTTGTAACATAAAAGAGGAGGAAAAAATAATGGAAAATGAAGAAAAAAAGGAAAAAGGAAAGACAATTTCTGCAGAGATCCTAGATTGGGTTTATTGCATTACCTTAGCTGTTGTTGTGACGTTGCTTATTAAAAACCTTGTATTTAGTACGACTATTGTAAGAAAAGAATCAATGGTGCCTACATTACAAGATGGAAATATATTAGTGGTAAATAGATTTGCACAAGTAACCAAGCAACCTTTAGAAAGAGGAGATATTGTAGTTATAGAAGCACCTTTAGGCGTTAAAAGTGATACAAATTTTGCATACTATAAAGATGATAATTTTATGGAAAAAGTCGGAAAGCTATTTAAGAAAACATTGTATATAAAAAGGGTAATAGGATTACCGGGGGAACATTTAGTAATAGATGGTGATGATATTTATATAAATGGCGAAAAACTTGTTGAAAATTATACAAACCCTGATAGAGAGAAATATCCACCTAATTATGATCAAGATATAGAAATACCTGAAGGATATGTATTTTGTGTAGGAGATAACAGAGATAGAAGCATGGATTCAAGGTCTTTTGGACTAATTCCAATAGAAAAAGTGGAAGGAACAGCTAATTTTAGATTATACCCATTTGACAAATTTGGAAATATAGAATAAAATATTGCAAGATGCGACACTTAGTGATAAAATTTTAGAAGCGAATTTAATTTTGTTGGAGGTACTATAATGAAAAAGGTCGAAGTAGATAGATTAATTGGTAAAGCTTTAGTTATAACCGGGGTAGTTTTATGTATTATGTTTGGAATGTGGTTAATCCAACAAGGATATTTCAGTTATACGACTGTATTGGCTATGCCAACAGTGATGATTGTACTAAGTAGTTTATCAGCAATAGGAGCAGTAGTACTTATTGTTTTGGGAACTGCTAAAAATACAAAATTTTACAAGGGTGCAAGTTGCCTTGCGGCTCTTGCAATTTTGTTTATGCTTGTGAAGATTAACTATGAAATAAAAGCATTACAATTCGCAATTGGTGGGGTAATGGTTAAGTTTTTCCCACTTGTATTGTTAGTGTTATTCCTAGTAGCATTAGTTTATTGGGCAATTACGATTGTTAAAATTATTAGAAACTAGGGAAGAGGCTGTTATATATTATGATAAAAAGTATGACTGGTTTTGGACGTGGTGAATTGTCTTGTCTCGGAAGAGAGTATGTTGTTGAAATTAAGACAGTTAATCACAGATATCTTGATATAAGCGTAAGATTGCCTAGACAATACGCTTTCTTTGAGGATTTTGCTAGAAAAGCTATTGCTAGAGTTATATCTAGAGGAAAAGTAGATATAAATATCCAAGTTAATTCATTTGGAGATAAGGAAAAAAGTGTTTCTTTTGATGAGGAACTATTGAGTGTTTACTTAGATGAGGCTATTTCTTTAGAAGAAAGACTTAATATAAAAAACGATTTGACTTTTTGCCGTGCATTGCAATTGCCTGAAGTTGTTAAGGTATCTAATAGTCAAAATGAAGAAGAATTACTTCGTGAGTTCGAAACAGTTTTAAATAGTGCTTTGGATAGCCTAAAAGTTATGCGTCAAGAGGAAGGCAATCATTTAGCTATGGATATTGCTAAAAAGTGTGATGGGCTAAGTAGTATATTAAAAAATGTTGAGGATAGAAGTAGGGATGTTGTTGCAGAATATAGAGAGAAATTAAGTGAAAGAATAAAAGAAGTACTTCAAGATAAAAGTATTGTTGATGAATCTCGTTTGGCTATGGAAGTAGCTATTTTTGCTGATAAATCTAGTATAGATGAAGAAATAGTTAGATTTAAGAGTCATGTAAAGCAATTACTAAAGACTCTTGAACTCGAAGAGCCAATAGGCAAGAAATTAGATTTTATTGTTCAGGAGATGAATAGGGAAGTTAATACAATTGGTTCTAAGGCTAATAATTTAGACATTACTAATTCGGTAATAGAGTTAAAAAACGAAATTGAGAAAATAAGAGAACAGATACAAAATATAGAGTGATGGGGGAGAAGTGCTTTGAAACTTATTAATATCGGGTTTGGAAATATTATTTCGGCGAGTCGTGTAATTGCGATTGTTAGCCCTGAATCAGCTCCAATAAAGAGAATTATCCAAGAAGCAAGAGATTCTAGTATCTTAATTGATGCAACATACGGAAGAAAAACTAGAGCTGTTATTATTGCTGACAGCGGACATGTAATTTTGTCTGCGGTTCAACCTGAAACTGTTGCAAACAGATTAAGTGATAAGGATGAGGGGCTTGATAACGAGGAAGATATAAACGAAGAGTAAATTCAATTATGAAAGGATATGGTAAAAATGTTAACAGAACCACCTATTAATAAACTATTAGAAAAAACAGATAGTAGGTATACTTTGGTAATCGAAACTGCAAAACGTGCAAGACAAATTGCACAAGGTGACGAACCATTAGTTGAATGTTCATCAAAGAATCCGGTAACTATTGCTGCAAATGAAATTGCACAAGATAAAGTTACTTATACTAAAGCTAAAGAAGATAATGAAGACTAAAATTATTAAGATTTAGGGGTGCAACTATGAGTACAAAAATAGCAATATCCGGTGATTTAGGTAGTGGAAAGAGTACAATAGGTAAGATTTTTGAAGAAAGACTAGGTTTTAAATTCCATTCAGGCGGTTCGATTTTTAGATTACTTGCTAGTAAATATAATATGACACCTGCCGAATTTAGTAAGTATTCTGAAATACATCCTGAGATAGATGAGGAAATAGACGGAGAACTTGTAAAGATTTCTGCTGTCGATGAGGATATGGCTATTGATTCAAGAATGGCTTGGCATTTTGTTGATGGTTCATTTAAGCTTCATCTTTTAGTTGATACAGAAGTAGCTGCTAAGAGGATAATGGACGAGAATAGAGGAAGCGAAAAGTATAAAACATTAGAGGAAGCAGTAGAAAAAATTAAGGCTAGAAAGTCTAGTGAAAATAAACGCTATACAGAAAAGTATAATGTAAATCCGGACGACCTTAATAACTATGATTTGGTTGTTGATACTACTTATGCGACTCCTGAGGATATAAGTGATCTAATAGAGAAGTATTTGACTGAATGGAAGAATGGGAAAACATTTGAAAGAATATGGACTAAGAAAACTGGAGTTTGGGCTCCTATAAAATAAGGAGAAATAAATTGATAGCTGAAATTGTTATTAATTCTACGGCTCGTGAGCTAGGAAAGATTTTTGACTATAAAATATCAGATGAAATGGTTGGCACTGTTACATTGGGACAAATGGTAACAGTGCCTTTTGGCATTGGAAATAAATTAGTTGATGGTTTTGTTGTTGGATTAAAGGAAAAAAGCGATTTTAAAGGATTAAAGAGTATAAAAAGCATAAAAAATGACGGATATGCAGTTAAGGAAGATGAGATGAAACTTGCAAGATGGATTTCAAGAACATACTATTGTCCTCTTGGCTGTACGCTTAATTTATTTTTTACAGATAAGACAAAATCACGTAGTAAAAAAGAAAATAAAATAGAGACTATAGATGACTTTATTGCAAATGACGAGCAACAGTTTGCCATAGATAGAATTACTAAAAGTATAGAGGAGAGAAAGTTTAACGAGATTTTATTAAACGGGGTTACAGGTTCCGGCAAGACAGAGGTGTATATTCAGTCTATTCGTAAATTTGTTGATGCCGGATTTGGAGCGATTGTTTTAGTGCCTGAAATTTCACTTACACCACAGACCGTAAAGAGGTTTGTGGAACGACTCGGAGACAAAGTGGCGATTTTTCATAGTCGCCTAAATGATGGCCAAAAGTATGATGAGTGGCTAAAAGTTAAGGAAGGACACGCTAAGGTTGTTGTTGGGGCAAGGTCGGCATTGTTTATGCCGGTTAATAATTTAGGAATTGTGGTGATTGACGAAGAACACGATAGCAGTTATAAGTCAGGACAAACTCCTTATTATCATGCGAGAGAGGTGGCAGAGGAACTCTGCAAAATTAAAAATGCGACTTTGGTTTTAGGAAGCGCAACACCGGATATATCTACATATTATAAGGCTAAAAATGGCGAAATTGAACTCGTAGAACTTACTAAAAGGACTAATAGTAAGCCTTTGCCTAAAGTACAAATTATAGATATGCGTGAGGAACTGGTTGCTGGAAATAAGACTATTTTTAGCAGAAAGTTATATGATGAGATTAAAGAAAATTTAGCTAAGAAAGAACAGACAATTCTATTCTTAAATCGCCGTGGTTACTCAACCTTTGTGAGTTGCAGAAAATGCGGATTTGTTGCAAAGTGTAGAAACTGCAATATTGCTCTTACTTACCATATGGAAAGTAATAAACTTGTTTGCCATTACTGCGGAGCTAAATATAATAATCCGGAGGTATGTCCGGTATGTCACGAAAAATATATAAAGTATTTTGGAATTGGCACGCAAAAAATAGAAAATGCAGTTAATAAGATTTTTCCGGAAGCAACTGTTATAAGAATGGACTTAGATACGACATCTAAAAAAGATTCACATCAAGCTATTCTAGATAAGTTTAAAAACGAAAATATTGATATTTTAATAGGTACTCAGATGATAGCAAAAGGACATGATTTCCCTAATGTTACATTGGTAGGTGTTATGGCTGCGGATACTTCACTAAATGGCAATGATTTTAGATGTGGTGAAAGGACTTTTGATTTGCTTACCCAAGTATCAGGCCGTGCAGGAAGGGGAGAAAAAAGCGGACGCGTAATTGTTCAAACCTATGAGTGTGATAATTACAGCATTGTTTCTGCTAAAGAACAAGACTATAAAAAGTTTTATGACCAAGAAATAATTTTGCGAGAACAGTTAAACTATCCGCCGTTTTGTGATATTACTTTAATTAATGTTACCGGAGAAGATGAGAGAAAAGTTTTAGAAGATAGTAGAATAATTCGAGAAGTGTTTGAAAACGTCTTAAAGGGAAAAGAAGGAGTCTCTGTATTAAAAGAAGTTCCGTCTCCGATTTCAAAAATAAAGAATAAATATAGGTTTAGAATTATTATAAAAAACTTAAAAGGTGTAGAGATAAACGAAGAAGTAAATTCAGTTTTAAGTGGTGAAGAGCTAGATAAAGTCAAATCGGAATTTACAGTAGATTTTAATCCTGTTTCATTTAATTAGGGAAAATTTTATTAATATTATAAAATTATTTGCTAATTGTTAAAAAATTTGTTACAATGTAGTGTAGATTATGTACATTTATTTAATAGAGGTGGAAAACATTGGCATTAAGAGAAATTAGAATACTTGGCGATGAAATTTTAAGAAAGAAATCTAGAGAAGTAACCAAAATAGATGATAAAATCTTAGAATTAATAAAAGATATGAAAGATACAATGATTGAGTATGACGGTGTGGGTATTGCCGCTCCTCAGGTCGGGGTATTAAAGAGAATAGTAGTTGTTTTAAACGGTAAGAAGATGGTTACACTTATAAATCCAGTTATAAGTGAACGTGAAGGCGAAGAAATTGACGTTGAGGGCTGCCTTAGCGTAAAGAAGAGAACGGTTTCCGTAAAAAGACCAGCTAAAATAAAAGTAGACGCGTTAGACGAAAACGGAAATGAGATTAGTTTTATTGCCGAGCATTATTATGCAAGGGAAATTTGCCACGAAGTAGACCATTTAGATGGTATATTAATTGTGGATAGAGAGGAATGCGAATAAGTATGAGAAATATATTTGATTATACTGTTGATGAGTTAACTGAAATTTATATAAAAGAGTTTAACCAAAAGAAATATAGAGCAGTTCAAACATATAAATGGCTTTATCAAGAAAATGTGGACGATTTCTTTAAGATGAGTGATTTACCGCTTGACCTTAGGAAATCGCTTAATGAGAATTTTAATATAATTACATTGGAGAAAGAGCAAGTAAAACTTTCAAATGATGGAACAACAAAGTTTCTATTTAAGTTAGCTGACGGAGCTGCTGTTGAAACTGTTCTTATGAAATATAATTTTGGTAATAGTGTGTGTGTTTCTTCACAAGTTGGTTGTAGAATGAAATGTGACTTTTGTGCCTCATCAAAATTGTCGTTTGAAAGAAATTTAACTAGTGGCGAAATTGTTCAACAAATAATAATGGCTAGTCGTCATATTGGTGAAAAAATATCTAACATAGTGTTTATGGGAATTGGAGAGCCATTTGATAATTATGATAATGTTATGAGGGCTATAAAGATATTAAATGATCCTCATGGACTAAATATAGGTGCAAGACATATCACGGTTTCTACTTCTGGTTTAGTTCCGCAAATTATGAAATTCGCTGATAGTGGTATTCAGGCAAACTTATCTATTTCACTACATGCTACAAGTGATGAAATGAGAGATAAATTAATGCCTGTAAATAAAGCCTATAATATAAAAATTTTACTAGAAGCTTGTAGAAAATACATTGAAAAGACACATAGAAGAATTACTTTTGAATATGCAATTATGTACGGTGTAAATGATACAATAAAAGATGCTTGTAAGTTAGCTGATTTGCTTGAAGGAATGTTGTGCCATGTTAATTTGATTCCCGTTAATGCAATTGAAGGAGCAGGGTATAGAAGAGCTCCACAAAATGTAATGATGGGATTTAGAGATGCGTTAAATAACAGAGGTATTACTGCGACTGTAAGACGTGAACTTGGAAGTGACGTTGATGCAGCTTGTGGCCAACTTAGACGTCAATATTTTGAGTAAGAAAATGAATTGTTGAAAGGAGGTGCGATATGATTTTTGGAGCAAGTAGTGATACTGGAAATGTAAGGAAAGAGAATGAGGATAGTTTTTACATACCGGCGATAAATGACAATTTAAATTTGTTTTTGATAGCTGACGGAATTGGTGGCCAAGGACATGGGAAATTGGCTTCTATGATGACGGTAGACGAAATACTAAAATATGTTACGAGAAATAACGATGATGTATGCGAAAAGGAAAGTTTACTAAAAGCTGCTGTAAGTTATGCAAATGAAAATGTAAAAAGATTTTCAGAAGAAAATTCTCAATTTTCAGGCATGGGAACTACTTTAGTAGCTATGCTAATCGTTAACGATGAAGCTTATATAGCTAACGCAGGAGATAGTAGATGCTATGTGATAAGAAAAGGAATTATATCGCAACTTACAATTGATAATAGCTATGTTCAGTACTTATTACAAAAAGGTGCAATTACGCAAGAAGAGGCACAATGTCATCCACAGAGGAATTTGATAACCAAAGCAATTGGTATGCAAGATGACATTGATGTTGAAATTGATTGTGTAAAACTTTATCCGGGAGACATTTTACTACTTTGTACAGATGGTCTTACCACGATGTTATCGGATGAGGACATATTACATATAATACTAAAGAAAAATGGTGATATGCAAAGTGTTGCCGAAGAGTTAGTCAGAAGGGCTAAGGATAATGGTGGTACTGATAATATTACCGCGATTTTAGTGGAGGTGTAGAACTTTTATGGACAATATGGTAGGAAGGGTTCTAGGTAATAGATATGAATTAGTCGAAAAAATCGGTGGCGGAGGAATGGCTGTAGTATATAAAGCAAGATGTAGACTCCTTAATAGATTTGTAGCTGTGAAAATCTTGAGAACTGATTCAGATATGACAGATGATTTTATAAAACGTTTTAAAGTAGAAGCACAGGCGGCAGGGAGTTTATCTCATCCTAATATCGTTTCAATATATGATGTTGGAAATGAAGGAGATATAAATTATATAGTTATGGAGTACGTTGAAGGCTATACATTAAAAGAAGTAATTGCTCAAAGTGGGAAACTTACATGGAGAGCAACAGTAAAAATTGCTTCTCAAATATGTGCGGGACTTGAACATGCTCATAAGAATCATATTATACATAGAGATATTAAATCTCAAAATATTTTGGTTAATGAAGAATTAGTTGCTAAAGTTACGGACTTTGGAATAGCTAGAGCATCATCTAATTCAACCATAACAATGACAGGAAATACAATTGGTTCAGTTCATTATTTTTCTCCTGAACAAGCAAAAGGCCAGCACACTGATGAAAAATCAGACATTTATTCTTTAGGAATTGTTATGTATGAAATGATAACTGGACACGTTCCATTTGATGCTGAGACACCTGTGTCTGTTGCATTAAAGCAAATTCAAGAAATACCAATCCCACCTATTCAATTTGATAAAGATATGCCGATTGCAGTAAATGATATAATTATGAAAGCACTTCAAAAAGAACCAAGGCTAAGATATCAGTCTGCTACCGAAATGCTAAAGGATTTACAAAGCGTATTCGAAGATCCGCAAAATACTGTTATTGCAGATAAGAATATCGGTGCTACAACGGTTATGCCTAGTGTTACAGAAAATATGATAAATGAACGAGTTACAAAGTCGGTAGGTACGGAGAGTGAGAATATGGGGAAAAGAAGAAAGAAGAAGGAAATATCCACGGGCAAGTCATTATTTGCATTTTTCATTGCATTGATTTTTGTTGCTATTATTTCCGGAGTAGTTTTCTCAAATATATGGAAATCCATAATGGGTACAGAAAAAGCAGTGGTTGAAATGCCTCAATTAATCGGAAAGACTGCTAAAGAAGCTGAATTATTATTAAAAGAAAAGAAAATTAATTATACACCAATTGAACAGGCTAACGATACTCAACCAAAAGGAAGAGTTTATTCTCAAACACCACAAGGTGGAATGAGTGTAAAAGAGGGATACACAGCAAAGATTTATATAAGCACAGGAAAGTTAGAAGTTACTCTTGAAGATTTAACTAATAGAAGTTTAGAAGATGCAAAAACAACGTTAGATAATGAAGAGATTTCATATGTAGTTATAGAAGAACCTAGTGATACTGTTCCGGTTGGATACGTTACAAGAACAAATCCGTTAGGAGGAAGAGCAATTTCTCCAAGTACGAGGGTTGATATATATGTAAGTCGCGGACCTGATACTAAGACTTTCGTTATGCCAGATTTAGTTGGGAAAACTTTAGCTAAAGCAAAGGAACTAGCTGAGCAATACGATTTTAAGCTGACCACAACATTCGAAGAGTCTACTAAAGCGGCTAATACAGTATTAAAGCAAAGTGTAGATAAAGGAAGCACGATTGATGTTGGAACTACTGTTGCTTTGGTTGTAAGTAAAGCTAATACGGCACCAGCCCAAAACAAACAGACAATATATCTAAACTTGTCTAATAAGGGAGTAAATGGTTCTGAATTCTTAGTGGAAATTAAAATTTCAGGTGGCGGATATACCGGTAAGAAGACTTTATATAGTAAGAAACATACAAGTGCAGACGGCGAGATAAGTGTAGACATTTATGGTAAGGGCGAAGCAATGCTGGAAGTATATATTGATGGGACATTAGATTCTTCACAAATGCTTAATTTGTAAAAATAGAAAAGGTGGCTTAGCCACCTTTTTATATAAATCATATTTTTTAGTTGAATGTTTAATATGGGGGAGTAGTATGATTGGAAAAATAGTAAAAGCAATAAGTGGTTTTTATTATATAGAGTTTGAAGATAAAGTTTATGAATGTAGAGCAAAAGGAATTTTAAAGAAAAACAACATAAGCCCAATGGTCGGAGATAATGCAGAATTTGAAGAAATAGGTGAAAATATTGGTAATTTAATTAGAGTTGTTGATAGAAAAAATGCGTTAATTCGTCCACCTGTTGCTAATATTGATAAAGTTATTATTGTGGCTGCTGTAAAAAATCCGGAACCATCATTATTATTCATTGACAAACAGCTTGTTTTCTTGGAAAAAATGAAAATTCCTGCGACAATATGTCTTAATAAAGTAGACATAGGCGAGGCAGAGAAGATAAAGGGAATATATGAAAAAATAGGATACGATGTAATTTTAACGAGTGTAAAAGAGAAGAAAGGTATTGAAGAATTAAAGGAAAATATAAATGGAAAAACAGTTGCGTTCGTTGGAAATTCTGGTGTTGGGAAGTCTAGCCTTACAAATCAGCTTATGAATGAAGTTATAATGCAAGAAGGAAATTTGAGCAAGATAGAAAGAGGAAAACAAACAACTAGACATTCTGAACTTCTAAAGGTCAATGATAACACATATATTATTGATACACCTGGTTTTTCAAGTTTTGAACTTGATGAAATAGAAGCTAGTGAAGTTGCGCCACTTTTTATAGAGTTTAATAAATATTTTCCTAAGTGTAGGTATAGAGACTGCAGACATGTACTAGAAGATGAATGTGGAGTTAGAATTGCTGTAGAGAGTGGCGAAATTTCAAGAGAAAGATTTGAAGATTTTAAAATTATATATGATGAGGTTCAAAAGAGGAGGAAATAAATGTATAAAAAAGTTAAATGGCCTGGGGGAGCATTACTTGCACCTGTCCCTGCTGTGCTTGTTACTTGTGGAAACGAGAAGAGGTCAAACGTTTTTACTGTTGCTTGGACAGGAATTTTAAATACAATACCTGCAAAGACATATATTGCTGTAAGAAAAGAGAGATTTTCATATAATTTAATAAAGAATAGTAGAGAGTTTGCTATAAATTTAACTACTAAAGAGTTAGTGAAAGCTACCGATTTTTGTGGGGTTAGGTCAGGAAAAGATATAAATAAGTTTAAAGTTATGAATTTAACAAAACAGAAGGCGAATGAAATAAGTTGTCCGATAATTGGAGAGAGTCCTATATCTATTGAATGTAAGGTTACGGATATAGTTAAGCTTGGGTCTCACGATATGTTTATGGCGGATATTGTGGCTGTTGATGTTGCGGAGGACTTAATAGATAGTAAAGGAAGACTTGAGTTGGAAAAGGCTGGATTAATTGCATATTGTCATGGTGAATATTTTGCACTAGGAGATAAACTTGGCAAATTCGGATATACGGTAAAGAAAAGATAGATAACTGCTTGCTTCGTAGGCAGTTATTTTTGTGTATTGTTAAAAAACAAATTTAAATTTATTGACGAAGAAGGTGAAAACATATATAATTTTTATGGAAATTTCGAGAGGAGTGTTTTATTTTGGAGAAACAAATATCGATTGCTATTGATGGACCTGTTGGAGCCGGAAAAAGTACTATTGCGAGAATGGTTGCGAAAAGACTTAATATAATATATGTAGATACAGGTGCGATGTACAGAACGGTTGGGTTATATGTTACAAGAAAAGGTTTAGACACTGCTAACTTTGATGATGTAAGAAGTGTTATTAACGAAATAGAATTAGATGTAAAACTTTCTAACAAAGGGCAATTGATATTTCTAAATGGTGAAAATGTTACAGATTTAATTAGAACTCCTGAGATTTCTATGGCGGCTTCTAATGTTTCGGCAGTTCCTGAAGTCAGAGAAAGACTTGTTAGTATTCAAAGGGCTTTAGCTGAGTCTAAAAGTGTAGTTATGGACGGAAGAGACATAGGAACTGTTGTATTACCGAATGCAAGTGCGAAGATTTATTTAGTTGCAGATTTAGATGTAAGAGCAAATAGACGATATAAAGAACTTCTTAATAAAGGACAGAATGTTACTTTTGAAGAAGTAAAAGAAGATATAATTAAAAGAGATAAAAATGATATGAGCCGTGCCACATCTCCGCTTAAGAAGGCTGATGATGCGATTGAACTTGATACTACTAACCTTAATTTAGAGCAAGTCGTAGATAAATTAATTGAGATTGTTAAAAATTAAAGAGTGGAAGGATAAAATATGTTTAGAAAAATTATTGTTGCCATAGTAAAAGCATTTATGAAATGCTGGTTTAAAATAGATTTGGTTAATTACGAAAGATTTGAAAAAATCAAAACAGGTTGCATTGTAGCACCAAATCACATTTCTGCTTGGGAAACTGTTATTATGCCGGTTTTATCCAAGAAAATAATGTATATGATGGCTAAAGAAGAATTATTTAAGAATAAATTTATTGGTTGGTTTTTAAGACAAATGAAAGCTTTCCCAATTGCGCGTAAGAAAAATGATTTGGGAGCTATTAAAACATGTGTTAAGTTATTAAAAGAGGGCAAGGCAATTTGTATGTTCCCGGAAGGAACTAGAAGTAAAGATGGAACTATGAATTTTAAAACAGGTGTTTCTATGATAGCACATTCGGCGAAAGTACCTGTAATTCCGGTTGGAATTGTTGCAGAGAATAATTTCAAATTTAGGTCAGTTGTACATATTGTCTATGGTGAGCCTATTTACTTTACAGATTACTACGATAAGAAGATTAATAAACAAGATTTAGCGGAAATGACAGATAAAATTAGAAACGGAGTTATTAAAGCTATGGACTCTGTTAAAAAGTAAAAAATATTTATATAATTTAGAATTGAGCTTTTATAGCTCTTTCTTTTTTGAGGAGGAAGTTCTATGGAAATAATCGTTGGGAAAACGGCAGGTTTTTGCTATGGTGTAAAACGTGCTATTGATTTTTCAAAAGAAGCATTGAGCAATAATAAAAATGTATATAGCATTGGAAGTATAGTACATAATAAAGTTGTTAACAAGGATTTAGAAGATAGAGGACTTATTTTTAAAAAAGATTTAGATGAAGTTCCTAATGGAAGTAGTGTAATAATAAGAGCACACGGAATTACAAGTGATGAGCTTAATAAATGCAAAAGCAAGAATTTAAATATTATAGACACAACTTGCCCAAACGTTAAAAAGATACACGAAATTGTGAATAAGTATTCTAAAGATGGATACAAAGTTATAATTATTGGAGATAATGGACATCCGGAGGTAGTAGGAATAAGTGGTTGGACTAATGGAAATTATATTGTTATAAAAAACATAGATGAACTTAAAAACATGGATTTATCTAAAATTTGCGTAGTTTCACAAACAACAATGAATTTTGACACGAGCAAGGAAATAATAGATTATATAAAAAATCATTCTGAAGACGCTGTTACATTTGATACAGTATGCCGTGCAAGTGAGAATAGGCAAAACGAGTTGAAGAGTTTGGTGAAAGATGCGGATTGTACAATTATTATTGGCGATAAGGCAAGTGCAAATTCAAACAGATTGTATGAAATTGCAAAAGAATTTTGTAAAAATTCACAATTTATTGAAAATGTTGACGAATTACACTTGAATTTTTTGGAACAATCGTGTAAAATATTAGTTATGGCTGGGGCATCCACGCCTCAGGAACTTATAAATGCAGTTGTAGAGAAAGTACAACAAAATTATGTCTATGAAGGGATGGATAATCGTGGGTAAAGAAGCAATGGATTTTGAACAAATGTTAGAAGAATCATTAAAGGAGATTCGTTCTGGAAGTATCATAAAAGGAGTTATCGCTAATGTTTCAAATGGAAATATTATTATAGATTTGGGATTAAAGTACGACGGTATAATGCCATATTCTGAATATTCAGATGAAGCAGATGCAAACCCTGAAAAAGAGTTGAAAGTCGGAGACGAAATCGAAGCTTATGTTGTTAGAGTAAACGATATGGAAGGAACAGTATTACTTTCAAGAAGAAAAATTGAAGGTATGAGAATGTGGGAAAACATTGATAAATGGGTTGAAGAAAAGAAACCTGTTACAGTAAAAGTAACTAAGGAAGTAGGAGCCGGATTACTTGCAAATAAAAACGGAATTCAAGTATTTATTCCAGCATCACAACTTGCTGAAAGAAATGTTGACTTAAAAGAATATGTTGGAAGAAATATTACAGTTAGATTCTTAGAAGTTAACAAGGATAGAAGAAAAGTTATAGCTTCTGAAAGAGTTATCGCTAGAGAAGAAAGAAGTGCAAGACAAGCTGAAGCTTGGGCTAAGATTAAAGAAGGTGAAGAACTTCAAGGAACAGTTAAGCAAATTGAAAAATTCGGTGCTTTCATCGATTTAGGTGGAGTAGATGGATTAGTTCACGTTTCTGAATTATCTTGGGGAAGAATTAAATCTCCAGCTGATGTTTTATCTGTTGGACAAGTTGTAAATGTTTATGTTTTATCTGTTGACGAAGAAAAGAAGAAGATTTCATTAGGATATAGAAGAGCAGAAGATAATCCTTGGAACAACATTGAAGCTAAGTACAAAGTAGGAGATGTTGTAGAAGTTAAGATTGAAAGAATAGTACCATTTGGTGCTTTCGCACAAATCGAACTTGGATTAGAAGGATTAATTCATATTTCACAAATTTCCCATAAGAGAATAGGAAATCCTTCAGAAGTTCTTAAAGTTGGTCAATATGTAAATGCTAAGATTATGGAAATTGACACAGAAAAGAAGAAGATTGAACTTAGCATGAAAGAATTAGAAGAACCTGAATTAGATATTAAAGCTAATGAAGAACCTGCTAAAGAAGAAAAAATCGAAGAATAATACAGTTAAATAGAACTGAGCTGATAATTAAAATGCCTAAAATAGTGTTCTTTTCAGAACACTATTTTTAAGGATAATTATATAATTATGTATACAAGATTGAAAGGAATGGAAAAGATTTATGGTAGAAAGAAAAGATATTAGAAATATCGCTATAATCGCACACGTTGACCATGGAAAAACAACTTTGGTTGATGTTATGTTAAAACAAAGCGGAACATTCAGAGCCAACGAGCAAACTGCCGAGAGAATGATGGATTCTAACGACCTAGAAAAGGAAAGAGGTATTACAATTCTTTCTAAGAATACTGCAATCCATTATGAAGATGTAAAAATCAATATCGTAGACACACCGGGACACGCTGATTTTGGTGGAGAAGTTGAACGTGTACTAAAGATGGTTGATGGAGTTTTACTTTTGGTTGATGCTTTTGAAGGTCCTATGCCTCAAACAAAATTCGTTTTAAGCAAAGCATTAAAACTTAACTTAAAACCAATTGTTGTTATTAACAAGATAGATAAACCTAATGCAAGACCTTTAGAAGTTGTAGATAAGGTTTTAGACTTATTTATTGAGCTTGAAGCAACAGATGAGCAATTAGATTTCCCTGTAATATATGTTTCAGGAAAAACAGGTATTGCTAAGACAGATATAGATGAAGAAGCAACAGACTTAAAACCATTATTTGATATTATTTTGGAGAAAGTTCCCGCACCAAAGGGGGAAATTGATGCACCACTTCAAGTATTAGTTTCTAACGTAGACTATGATGATTATGTAGGTAAAATCGCTGTAGGAAGAATTGAAAGAGGAAGAATTAGAAACGGTCAAAATATTATGCTATGTGGTGGTCATAACAATACTAATAAAAATGGTAAAGTCAGCAAGTTATATACATATTCCGGCTTAAAGAAAGTTGAAATAGATGAAGCAAGTATGGGAGATATAGTTGCATTCTCAGGAATTGCTGATGTTAACATTGGTGATACAGTTTGTGATCCTGAATGTGTAGAACCTTTACCATTCGTAAATATTGACGAACCGACACTTTCAATGACAATTGGTGTAAATAACGGACCATTTGCCGGAAAAGAGGGAGAATTCGTAACCTCAAGACATATAAGAGATAGACTATTTAAAGAAGTTCAAACAAACTTGAGCTTAAGAGTAGAAGAAACAGATTCAGCAGATACATTTAAGGTTTCAGGTCGTGGAGAATTACATCTTTCAGTTCTTATTGAAAACATGAGAAGACAAGGATTCGAAATGATAGTGTCTCGTCCAAAAGTTATTTACAAGGAAATTGACGGAGTTATGTGCGAACCGGTAGAACACCTTGTAATAGATGTCCCTGAAGAACATATGGGCGTAGTTATGGAAAAACTAGGACTAAGAAAAGCAGAAATGATTAATATGGCTCCTGGTAACCAAGGATATACAAGACTTGAATTTAGAATTCCTTCAAGAGGATTAATCGGATATAGGTCCGAGTTCCTAACAGATACAAAGGGAACAGGAATTATGAATCACTTATTCGATGGATATCAACCAACTAAAGGTGAAATTAATTCACGTTTAAGAGGTGTTTTAGTAGCATTTGAATCAGGTGAAGCTGTAACTTACGGACTATATAATGCCGAAGAACGTGGAGAATTATTTATTACTCCTGGAACACAAGTTTATGAGGGAATGATTGTCGGAGTTAATGCTAAGAATGAAGATGTAGTTGTAAACGTATGTAAGAAAAAGCACGTTACAAACATGAGAGCATCAGGTTCAGACGAAGCGTTAAGATTATCTCCACCAAGACAATTAACACTAGAACAAGCATTAGAATTTATTGCTGATGATGAGCTCGTAGAAGTAACACCACAAAATATAAGATTAAGAAAGAAAATTTTAAATAAAGAACAAAGAGCAAAAGCAGAAAGCAAAATGAGAACATAATTTAAAGACCGTAGAAATACGGTTTTTTGCTTTTTAATTTACTAGATGATTGGTTTGATACTGTTGACATTTATAGTAACCCTGAAACTATAAGAAAACTGGATAGCATCGATTCTGATATAGAGAAGGGAATTTTTACTCTGAATGGAATCCACAGCAAAATATAGGCTAATTGAGCATAGGGATGCCAAGAAATTTATAAAAGATTATTGATGAGAAGAGCCGTAGAAAAGAAAGGGCTCTTTATTTTTTTGCCTTTATATGATAGAATAATGCGGAGGAGAGAAGGTTTTATGAGTTTTGTTCATTTACATGTACATAGTGAATACAGCTTACTTGATGGTGCTATACGAATAAAAGATTTAGTTAGTAAGGCTAAAGAGTTTAATATGCCGGCTGTTGCACTAACGGATCACGGCGTTATGTATGGCGTTGTTGACTTCTATAAAGAGGCTAAAAAAGAGGGGATTAAACCAATTATAGGCTCTGAAGTTTATGTGGCTTCTAGAAGTAGATTTGATAAAGATGCAAATGCTGGTGATGCTGA
Source organism: bacterium (assembly GCA_963635575.1). Lineage (GTDB taxonomy): Bacteria > Bacillota > Clostridia > TANB77 > RGIG9151 > RGIG9151. Next base: position 25,280 of record CAVHFU010000005.1, read on the forward strand.
ACGTGGTCACCTTATTTTGCTATGCAAAAATAATGAAGGTTATAAAAACTTGACCAAACTTGTTTCCTTAGGATTTATAGAGGGATTTTATTACAAACCGCGAATCGACAAAGAAATCCTACGCAAATATTCAAATGGTCTTATAGGACTTTCCGCATGTTTGGCGGGAGAAATTCCAAGGGCGATTATTGAAAATAATTATGATAAAGCTCGTGAACTGGCGATAGAATATAATGAGATATTCGGACAAGGTAATTTCTTTTTAGAAATGCAAAGTAACGGCATTGATGAGCAGGTTTTAGTTAATCAAGGTATTGTAAGACTTGCTCGGGAACTAAATATTCCTCTTGTTGCAACAAATGATGCACATTATTTGACTAAAGATGATTATTACAGTCACGAGGTTTTACTCTGTATTCAAACAGGCAAAAAGATGTCGGATACAGACAGACTAAGCTTTTCAACCAATGAGTTTTATTTAAAATCTGCTGAAGAAATGAAAGATAGATTTAAGAACTTTCCGGAGGCAATTGAAAACACATTAAAAATTGCAGATATGTGCAATGTCGAATTTGAGTTTGGCAAGTTAAAGCTGCCTGAATTTAAGATAGATACAAATATGACACATGAGGAGTATTTTGAGGACAGATGTAGGAGGGGCGTAGAAAAAAGATATGCCAGAAGACTTACAAAAGAGATATATGATAGACTGGATTATGAAATTGATGTAATTAAAAGAATGGGATATGTAGACTATTTTTTGATAGTTGAGGATTTTATACGTTACGCAAAAGATAATGGCATTCCGGTAGGACCTGGACGTGGGTCTGCTGCTGGAAGTATTGTTGCATATGCCTTAGAAATAACCGACATAGAACCGTTAAAATTTAATTTGCTTTTTGAAAGATTTTTAAACCCGGAGAGAGTAAGTATGCCGGATATAGATATAGATTTTTGTTACCAAAGGCGTCCTGAGGTTATAGATTACGTCATAAGAAAATATGGTAAGGATCATGTTTCACAAATTATAACTTTTGGAACATTAGCGGCTAGGGCAGTTATTAGAGATGTTGGAAGAGTTTTGGATATCCCATATGCAAAAACTGATTTGGTGGCTAAGAACATTCCGAATGAGATTGGAATTACTATAAAAAAAGCTCTCAAAATGAATAAAGAACTAGAAGAACTATACGAGAGTGATTTTGAAGTTAAAAATATGGTTGACGTTTCTATGGCACTTGAAGGACTTCCACGCCATGCTTCTACTCATGCTGCCGGTGTTGTTATTACTAAAGACCCGGTTATGGATTACGTTGCACTTTACAAAAATGATGACAGTATAACTACTCAATTTACAATGACTACTTTAGAAGAACTTGGACTTCTAAAAATGGACTTTTTGGGACTTAGAACACTTACTGTTATTAAAGATGCAATAAATTACATAAAAGAAAATACGGGTGTAGAAGTAAAGTTTGATGAAAATATGAGTGATCCGCTCGTATATAAATTGCTGTCTGAAGGGAAAACAGAAGGTGTGTTCCAACTTGAAAGTGCCGGAATGAAGGAATTTATGCGAGAATTAAAGCCTGAATCGTTAGAAGATATTATCGCTGGAATTTCTTTGTACCGTCCGGGTCCTATGGATCAAATACCGAGATATATAAAGAATAAAAATAACCCTGGAAGTGTTACATATATTCATAAGGCGCTAGAGCCAATATTGAACGTTACATATGGTTGTATGGTTTATCAAGAACAAGTTATGCAAATTGTTAGGGAATTAGCAGGGTACACACTTGGCCATGCAGATTTGGTAAGACGTGCAATGGCTAAGAAAAAAGCGGATGTTATGGCTAAAGAAAGAGAAGTGTTCGTAAAAGGATGCTTGGAGAGAAATATTGATGAGATTTCGTCTAATAAAATTTTTGATGAAATGACGGACTTTGCAAAATATGCTTTTAATAAATCACATGCTGCCGCGTATGCTGTTGTGGCGTACAGAACAGCATATTTAAAGGCTCATTATCCGGCAGAGTTTATGGCTGCAATGCTAAACAGCTTTATAGGAAGCTTAGATAGAGTACCACAGTATATAAGTGAGTGTAGAAAGCTTGGAATCGATATATTGTGTCCTAACATAAATGAGAGCACCACTTTATTTAGTGTAAAAAATAATGCTATAAGATTTGGACTTGCTGCTGTAAAGAATGTTGGCGAGGCGGTAGTTAATGCTATTGTTATGGAACGTGAGAAAGGCGGACAGTTTAAGGATTTTGAGGATTTTTGCAAACGAACTGCCGGTAAAGGTATTAATAAAAAATGTGTAGAGTCATTAATAAAATGCGGAGCATTTGATGGCATGCATTATAGATCAGTTCTTCTTGAATCGTACGAAAAAATTATTGACGGAATATCTTCACAAGAAAGAAATAATGTCTCAGGACAATTTAACTTATTTGATATGGGTGTTGTAGAAAAAAAGAAGTCTTTTTCTTATGATTACCCTAAAATTCCGGAGTTCCCTAAAAAGGAGTTACTGGCCTTTGAAAAAGAAATGCTTGGGTTATATGTAAGCGGACATCCTCTTGAGAAATACCAAGATTACTTGGCAAAAAAGACAACAATAAATACTTTAGATATAGCTAATTTTATCGAGAATAAACAAAACGATGATTATGAAAGCAAAGTAGAAGATAATATGGAAGTTACTGTCGGTGGAATTATTTCCGGAAAACGTACCAAGATTACTAAAAATAATGAGATGATGGGCTTTTTTAAACTTGAAGATTTTTATGGTACAATTGATGGCATTGTTTTTCCTAAGGTATATTTAAGATTACAAAATAAGATTGTTGAAGACGTGCCGATTTTGATTAAGGGAAGGCTAAGTTTAAAGGAAGATGAAGGACCTAAAATTATATGTAATAGTATAGAAGAACTTAATTTACCTGTTGAAAAGTTATATTTAAAAATTACCAAAGATAAGGAAGAGTTAATAGATTCAGATATTTTACCATTACTTAAAAAGAATTATGGCGAAACCAGTGTATTTTTATATTATGAGGATAAAAAAGTTACAAAGGTAGCACCAAAGGAATTAAATGTAAAAGTTACAGATGCTTTAATTAATAAATTAGAAAATATTTTAGGTGATGGAACAGTAAAGTGTGTATAGTGAATGATGTCTTCTTGTAATTGGCACTAAAAAACAAACCTTAAGGAAAAAACCTTAAGGTTTGTTTTGGCTGGGATGGCAGGACTCGAACCTACGAAATGCCACAGTCAAAGTGTGGTGCCTTACCAACTTGGCTACATCCCAATGTTCTGGGGTGGACGATGGGACTTGAACCCACGACAACCGGAACCACAATCCGGCGCTCTACCAACTGAACTACATCCACCATCAAAGCAATATTAATTCTATAATATAAATTTATACTTGTCAATAGGTATTTAAAAAATATACGGAAAGTCGGCGTGTAAGGAGCGCTTGGTGATGTGGCCGTATGAATATGAAAATAGCATTAAACAGTTAGTTAAGTTCATCAAAGTCGATATCTAAAATAGGATAGTTTAAATAATCTACATCATCAAAATGCCACCATTCAGATGAGATTCTTCTAAAGCCATTATTTTGCATAACTTTTCCTAGTAATTCACGATTATTTTTCTCTTCTTCTGTACAGCCATTGTAGTAGATAGATGCTTCGGGCCCAAAGAAGTCAAAATCAGTGGGCATTGCTAATTCATGACCTTCTAAGTCTGTTAAAGTAATATCCACAGAAGCACCACGATTATGGTTAGAACCTGTTTGGGGATTGGCGATATATCCTTTGGTTGCAGGATTAATTCGTTCGGCAGCGGCTCTTAGTAAATATTGGTATCTATTTGGTCTATATGCATCAAATATTTTAATTCTGTATCCAAGACTATATAATTCTTCATTTGCAGCAACTAATTTTTTTGCAGTATTTTCAAGGAGATATGCTTTTGCGATTTTGGGATAAAATTGTTCACCGGCAAAATTGTCAGTTGTAGCGTATTTAAGTGAGATGGTTAAATTTGTGTCAAGAGTGGATAAATCTACTAAGTTATATTCAGATTCTTCTAATGTTGTAGGGAAGTATAAAGAGTTTTCATAGTTTATAGTAATGTTGCTAGGTTTATTGTTTTTAACCATATGTTTATACATAAGTATAGAACCTCCTAATAATAAAATTAAGAGGACAATTATTATTTTTTTCATAATTACCTCCAAAGTTTGACAAAATAAGCGTTATTTGATACAATTATATCGGTGTTTTTTAAAAAATAATTAAGAAAATACAACATTTTAGCCGGGGAATCGGAGGAATAGGGGTTATTTATGCATAACGTTTACGAAAGTCCGTTTGGAAAGAGATACGCAAGTAGTGAGATGCTTTATTTATTTTCAGATGATAACAAGTTTAGAACTTGGAGAAAGTTATGGATTGCACTTGCTAAAGCTGAAAAGGAATTTGGGTTACCAATAACAGATGCTCAAATTGACGAAATGGAAAAATTTAAGGATGACATTAATTATGATGTTGCTGAAGAAAAGGAAAGAAAATTCAAGCACGATGTAATGTCACATATTCATGCATACGGAGCACAATGTCCGGAAGCTATGCCTATAATGCATTTAGGTGTTACTTCTTGCTATGTTGGAGACAACACAGACTTACTTATTATGATGGATGCTTTAAAACTTATAAAAGCAAAATTAGTTGCAGTAATGGAAAAATTAGCAGATTTTTCAATGAAATATAAAGATATGCCTACATTAGGATTTACACATTTCCAACCTGCACAACTTACAACAGTAGGAAAACGTGCTTGCCTGTGGTTACATGAATTATATTTAGATTATCAAGAAATTAATTTTGTTATAGATACAATGAAACTTCGTGGTGTAAAAGGCACGACCGGAACACAAGCAAGTTTTATGGACTTACTTGGAAATGATTCTAAGAAAGTAAAAGCACTAGAGAAAAGAGTAGCCGAAATTATCGGCGTTTCTGAACTTTACCCAATCACCGGACAAACATACTCAAGAAAAGTAGATTCAAGAGTACTAAATGTACTATCTTCAATTTCTCAAAGTGCATATAAATTCGCAAACGATTTAAGAATGTTACAAAGTTTAAAGGAATTAGAAGAACCATTCGAAAAGAAGCAAATCGGTTCATCTGCAATGCCATATAAGAGAAATCCTATGAGAAGTGAAAGAATATGTTCACTAGCTAGATTTGTTATGGCAGACTCATTAAACCCTGCAATGACAGCTAGTACACAATGGTTTGAAAGAACATTAGACGATTCTGCAAATAGACGTCTGTCAATTGCGGAAGGATTTTTAGCAGTAGATTCAATCTTGCTTATTTACTTAAACATTATTTCAGATATAGTTGTATATCCAAAAGTAATCGAAAAACATATAAAAGAAGAATTGCCATTTATGGCTTCTGAAAATATAATGATGGAAGCAGTAAAAAAAGGTGGAAATAGACAAGAATTACACGAAAGAATAAGAGAACATTCTATGGAAGCCGGAAGACAAGTAAAAGAATTAGGATTACCTAATGATTTGTTAAAACGTATAAAAGAAGATACAGCATTTGACTTAAAAGATGAAGAAATGGACGAAATCCTAAAACCTGAAAAATACATCGGAAGAGCAAATGAACAAGTAGAAGAATTCGTAAACGAATATATTAATCCAATTATAAAAAATGAAGAAAAATATACCGGAAGTAGTGAAATGAAAGTGTGACCATTAGGGACGGTTCTTTTTGGTCAAGCAAAAAAATAGCCACAATTCGCTAAGTAAGTGAGTTGTGGCTATTGTTGTTTTTAGACCTGTCACTTTTGGTCAAAGTTACGAGGTATTCTGTTAGATAGAGAAGATATAACTTCGTAATTAATCGTGTCGCTTATTTTTGCAATATCTTCAACTGTGATTTTTTCATTGTCCCAAATATAAACATCGTCACCTACATTCGCATCAATGCCGGTTACATCTACCATAAAGCAATCCATGCATACTTTCCCTACAATTGGTGCAATTTTTCCATTTATCACAACATTTCCGGTATTGGATAAGCTTCTTCTGATTCCGTCAGCATATCCAATCGGAACAGTAGCTATTTTAGAAATATGTTTTGTACAAAAGTCTCTATTGTAGCTTATATATGTGTTCTCAGGCACTTCCTTCAAAAATGAAATCTTAGACCTTAATGTTAGCACAGGTTTTAACTGAATTTTAGTTTTTAAGCTTTCATCAGGATAGTAGCCGAGTAGTATAAGACCTGGGCGAACAAGATTAAAATGTGCCTTTGGAAAGTTAATTATTCCTGCTGAATTACAGCAATGAATATATTTAAAATTAACCTTGCTTTTGGCTGTTTCAATAGCTTTGGTAAATGTATCTATTTGCTTTAAGGTGTATTCTTCACTTGAGTCACTTGAAGAAAAGTGCGTAAAAATTCCGGTAATTTCTATATTTTTATTTTGAGATGCAATACTTAAAAACTCACCAAGTTCTTCTAGTTTCAGTCCGGTTCTACCCATACCTGTTTCTATTTCAATATGAATTTTATACTGTTCACCTAAAGAAATAAGCTTATTTAGTAATGAAATAGAAGCAACAGAAATAGTTAAATCATACTTAGAAGCAAAGTAAGTTTCATCCGCAAACGGTTGATTTAGAATTAGTATATCGCCCTTGTATCCTAGTTGTCTGAGCTTAATTCCTTCATCAATTATCGCCACGCCGATTATCTTTATTCCCAGTTCATTAATTAGTTCAATATTGTAATTAATAAAACTTCCATAAGCATTATCCTTAAAAATTGGCATTATATCTACATCGTCGCCAACAAAACTCTTGATTTGATTGTAATTATATTTAAAATTCTCAAGACTTACATCCATAGAAACATTCCATACTTTTTCCATAAGTCATCCTCCTTCGTGTGGATATATTCTATCACTAATTTATATTAAAAAATATAGGTGACTTTAGAAATTTAATGACTTAATACAAAGTTAAAGAAAGTTTCACTGCTCTTTCCATGGGGCCTGTTAAATCGCCCAAGTCTAAATAAATTTATATTATCTAAATCAACTTGAGTTTCACTGCAAGTAAGGGCAGCTTCAAAACCTAGCTCCTCCAAAATCTCAACCGATTCCTTGCACAAATGCCCAAACGGATAAGTAAAAGTATCCGGTCGTCTACCTGTAAACTCAAAAATTTTATCTTGTAACATAGAAAGGTCATCGCTTAAGACCTTTTTGTAACTTTCGAAACTCTCACCGTTTTTAATTTTGCATCCCTGCCTCGTAGCATTTGAATGTAGAGCGTACGTGTGATTTTGGATTTCAACTCTCGGATTATCAGATAATTCTTTTATTTCATCCCAAGTAAGGTAACAATACTCAGGCACAGGACAATGCTCCTTTTCGGACAAATCAGAAAAACTACCAACGACCGACACAACAGCCTTCATATCATATTTCTCTAAAAGAGGAACTAAATAAGTAAGGCAACATTCGTGACCATCATCAAAAGTAAGCATTATAGGCTTCTCGGGCAGTGGAGTGCCATTTTTCACAAAATCGATTATATCCTTCATAAGAATTGTAGTGTATCCATTATCCTTTATATAAATCATATCCTTTTCAAGTTGGTCAACAGAAGTTACATAAGGTCCAAGCATATTACTTTTCTTAGAAACATTGTGGTACATAATTATAGGCATTTTATTATCGGTACTTTCCACTTGTGTAAATGGAAAAATAATAGCAAAGATAAGTAAAATTATTATGATAAAGCTAAATATAGCTTTTCTTTTGAAAATTATAAAAAACATATGAATTCCCTCCTTATAATAAATCTATGAACTAAAAATCAAAAATATAAGCAAAAAATGTCGTCACCGTTTTTTCAATAAATTAACTAAAACCCTTCACAATAACATCACATTTGTGGTCTATACTAAGAAACATAAGATAAAGTTTAGGGGGTGCATTTAGATAATGCAAAAAAAGAAAAAAATAATAATCATTGGAGTGGTAGTCGTAGCATTAATCGGAGGTGTGGTGTTCGCATTTACCAGAGGAGGTAATACATCAAAAACAGTTATAACTAAAGTAACTGCACAAAAGGGCAACATAAGTAACACAATAAGTGGTTCAGGTACAGTAAATCCAATAGAGGATTATACAATTGTAACAACCGTAACAGGAGAAATATTGTCAGATAACGTAGAGATAGGTCAAGAGTATAAAAAAGGTGATTTGTTATATGTAATAGACAATACAGACGCTAAAAACAACATAACAAAAGCTCAAAATTCATTAGAGAAACAGAAAATGTCTTATGAACAAGCAACAGACAGTGTTGCAAACTTAACTGTAAGTGCTCCCTTTTCCGGAAGAATAGCAAACCTATATGTAGAAGAAGGGGACAGTATAAATAACGGAACAAAAATAGCGGACTTAGTAGATTCCAATACACTGGTAGTGAAATTGCCATTTTTAGCAACAGACGCTAAAAACATAAACGGTGGAAATGAAGCTAAGGTATACTTAGAACTTTTAGGAGAAGAAACAACCGGAACAGTTCAAAAGGTAGCAACAGGAAGCTATACAAACTCATACGGTGCAATAGTTACAGATATAGAAATAAGTTTTAAGAATCCAGGCAACCTACTATCCGGTGAATTGGTATCTGCAACAGTAGGAAACTATGCATGTAATTCTACCGGAACAGCAAGTTATAAAAATGAAACAACATTAACAGCAAAAACATCCGGAACTATCAAAAGTCTTAACTTTTCAAACGGAGACTTAGTAAATAATGGAGACATTATCTTAACAATAACAAACGATTCAACATTGCTTACTAAAAAATCGGCGCAACTTTCACTAAGTGAAGCCGAGATTTCACTTGAAGAAGCAAATGAAGCCTATAACGATTGTACAGTTTTAAGTCCAATAGACGGAACAGTTACATATAAGTACTATAAAGCCGGAGATGAACTCACAAGAACAGAATCAACAACATTGGCAGTTATAGCAGATATGAGTAAATTATCATTCAGTATGAGCATAGATGAGTTAGATATAAAAAGCATTAAACTTGGTCAAAAGGTTATAGTTACAGCAGACGCATTAACAGGTCAGGAATTTGAAGGAGAAATTACAAACATAAGTATAGTAGGTTCTACTTCAAGTGGAGTTACAACTTATCCGGTTACAGTAGTTATATCGGACTATGACGGGTTATTACCAGGAATGAATGTAACAGCGGAAATTGTGTCCGAAGAAGTAACTGATGTAATTATGGTGCCAACATCTGCCGTATCTCGTGGAGACGTTGTATTGGTAAAAGAAGAGTATGCTAATTCTTTAGAAGTGAATAAAAATAAGACATCAACCGAGAGCGAGGAAGATAGCCAAAAGAAAACAACATCTCCCGGAGAAATAGTAGAGATGAGAAATACACCAGAAGGCTATAAATATATAAAAGTTACAACAGGACTTAGCAGTTCAGACTATATAGAGATAAAAAAAGGGCTAAGTGAAGGAGCTGAAGTATATGTGGTTTCAACGGTAAGCGAGAAAAATTCAAATTCATCATCCTCATCAACATCTAACGGAATGTTTGGAATGAGTGGAGGAGCTTCAATGGGAGCAATGTCTATGGGAGATATGGGCGGAGGTTCTTTCCCAAGCGGAGGAGGTAACTTCTCCGGTAGCGGTCAAGGAGGAAACAGAGGCGGAATGCCGGGAGGTAGATAATTATGATAGAATTCAAAAACATTTATAAGATTTACCAAGTAGGTGATAGCGAAGTAAGAGCAGTAGATAATGTATCTTTTAAAATCGAAAAAGGGGAATTCGTCGCAATAGTTGGTCAGTCTGGTTCGGGGAAATCTACTTGTATGAATATAATAGGTGCGTTAGACGTTCCTACGAGCGGAGAGTATTTATTAAATGGGAAAGATGTAAGTCATTATACAGATAACCAACTAGCCGAGATAAGAAACCAAACTTTAGGCTTTATATTTCAGCAATACAATTTAATAGCAAAACTAAATGTATATGAAAATGTTGAATTGCCGTTACTTTATAGGAATATGACAGCAGAAGAAAGAAAAAAGCGAGTCATGGAATCCTTAGAAAAAGTAGGGCTAAAAGAGAGAGTACATCATATGCCTAATCAATTATCCGGTGGCCAGCAACAAAGAGTTTCTATTGCTAGGGCGTTAGCTACACATCCTTCTATTATACTGGCGGATGAGCCAACAGGAGCGTTAGATTCTAAAACAGGTCATGAAGTTTTAGAGTTCTTAAAACAATTAAACAATGAAGGGAACACAATAGTTTTAATTACGCACGATTTAGGTATTGCTGCTGAAGCCAAAAGAATAATAAGAATTCAAGATGGAAAGGTAATTAGTGATAAATGTGCTTAAAAAAGTAGGAAAGGAAAACGTATATGAATGTAAAGCAATCATTTAAATTAGCTATAAAGAGTATTTCTACAAGTAAATTTAGATCTTTTCTAACAATGCTTGGAATTATAATCGGTGTAGCGGCGGTAATTGTATTGGTAAGCTTGGTAGATGGATTCTCTAAAGATATGACTTCTTCCTTTGAAGCGATGGGTACGAACCTAATAACTGTTAGCGTTATGGGGAGAGGAAACAATACAAAAATTACACCGTCAGATATGATGAACTTCGCAAGTGAAAATGATGACGTTATATCTGCAGTATCTCCACTTGTTACAGTTTCTGCAACAATAAAACGTGGAAGTGAGAATTTAACTTCTACAGTATATGGAGCTAGTGAGTATTATGATAAGATAAAAAGTTATGAAGTAGAAAGTGGAAGGTTTATTCAGTACATAGATATAGAGAAAAGACAAAAGGTGTGTGTTATAGGAAAGTATATCGCAAATGAATTGTTCCCAAGTGGGGAAATAGTTGGGGAAGATATAAAAATAAACGGTGAGAAGTATACGGTTGTTGGTGTAATTAAAGCTAAGCAAGAAGCAGAAGAGGGCGGAAGCGATGATATGCTGATTATCCCATATACAACTGCGTCAAGACTATCCAGAATGGCATCTGTTTCTAGTTATAGTTTTAGTGCATCGAATAAAGATGTGGTTAGTGAGGCACAAAGCAGGATAGAAGCGTATTTATTTGGTGTATTTAACAATACGAACTACTATAATGTGTATAACCAAGCAGATTCACTTGAACAAATTAATGAACTTTCAAGTACGCTTACATTGGTTTTAGTTGGTGTTGCAGGAATATCTTTGTTAGTTGGCGGTATTGGTATTATGAATATAATGCTAGTGTCTGTTACGGAACGTACGAGGGAGATTGGTATTAGAAAGTCTTTAGGTGGAAAAAGGAGAGATATTTTACTTCAATTCGTGATAGAGGCGGGAACAACTAGCGCACTTGGCGGAGTTTTAGGAATTATATTTGGATGTGTTGTTGCATACTTTGCAGGTAAGTTACTTGATATGACTACGGTTATATCTGTTAATGCAATTATAATAGCATTTTCAGTGTCTGTTGGTATTGGAATTATATTCGGATACTTCCCGGCGGCAAAAGCATCAAAGCTTAATCCAATAGACGCATTAAGACATGATTAAGGAGGAATAGAAAAATGAAAAAAATAGTTTCACTAGTTATATGCTGTTTAGTTTTTATGAGTTTTTCATTTGCAGAGAACATATCTGTTGATGATGTTAAATTAATACTAAGCGGTATGGAGATTATAGATAGCAGTGATGAAGTAAGTGAAAATATTACAAGGGCAGAGCTTGCTAAAATTTTGGTAAAGGCATCTACTGATGCAAGTTTAGCCGATTTAACGAGTAGGATTTCGGTGTTTTCGGATGTGCCGTATAGCTATGGAGGAGCTAATTATATAAGAATATCCGCTATAAACGGATATCTAACCGCATATTCTGACGGCGAGTTTAAACCACTAAATATAGTAAAGAATGAAGAAGCAGTAACAGCTGTATTAAAGCTTCTTGGCTATACTAATAAGGATTTTACACAGTCATATCCATATGAACAGTTATCTATTGCTAAAGATATAGGGCTTACAGACGGAATAGACACAACAATAGGAAATAGCATAACAAGAGACAACTTATACAGGTTAATTTATAATGCCTTGTCATGTAATACAAAAACAACAGGTAAAAAGTATATAGAGACTTTAGGCTATACTTTAACATCTGAAACCGTAGCTTTGGGGGATGTAATGTCTAAAAATGTAGAAGGACCTATAACTTATGCAAACGGAGATTTATATGAGATAACCGGCTTAACTAATCCGACTGTATATATTAACGGAGAAAGAAAAGATATTGATGATATAGAACTTTATGATGTTTTATATTATAGCAAGAATAGTAATACTATTTGGGCATATAGAGAAAAGGTAACAGGAATGGTAGAAGAAATAAAACCTAATAAGGAAGCACCTACATCTGTAACTATTTCAGGGAAAACATATAAATTATCTACATATTCTGCACAAAAAGCATTTGGAGTTTCAGGAATTAGCCTGGGAAATATGGTTACTGTTTTATTAGATAGGAATAACGAAGTATCTGATGTTTACTTAACAGAAGCTTTGTATTCGGAGCAAGTAGGGGTAATATTATCTACCGGTAAAAAAGAAAAAATGCAAACTGATGGAAACAGTAAAGTTACATATTATGCAACAGTATTACTTTCAACAGGCGAAACGATAGATGTTTCTACAAGTAGCAATTACAGTAAAAAAGTAGGATATACTGCAAAGATTTCATACAAAAACGGCAAGGTTTCTATATATTCCACAAGCAAGACAACAGATATTTCAGGTTTGTTTAATTTAGATGCGAAAACAATAGGAAGTAAAAACAAAATAAGCGATAGTGTGAAAATATTGGAAGTAGATGAGTTTGGAAATACATTAACTGTGTATCCCAATAGACTTGATGGAGTTTATATAGCCAAAGAAGATATTGCACTTGTTACGAAAAACAGTAAAGGTGAAATAGAGAGCATGATAATAAAAGATGTTACCGGCGATACGGCAAAGTACGGAATTTTAGAAAGTGTAAATGAAGGACGTGATAATGAGACCTATACTTGTACGATAGATGGTAATTCGAAAGATTACTCTAACAGTGACATTTCATTTTCTGTTAAAGAAGGCCCTGTACAAGTTTATTTAGAAGATCAGTCTTTAGGGAAGATTAAAAACTTGGAAAAGGTTGAAGGAAGTATAGTGAATGTAAATAATTCCTATGTGGAAAATTCAAAAGGAGAAAGGTTAAAGGTTGCGAGTGATGTGGTTGTGTATTTAAGAGAAAATTCCGAATACAATTTATCTACAATGGATGAAGCAATGAGCGGAGAGTATAATGTTTTGGCTTATTACGATAAGGAGGAAAAAGAAGGAGGACGTGTAAGAGTAATAGTAATTTTATAGCAAGGTGTTGCTTTCTGCTCGACGAGATTAATTAGAAGAGACTATAAAAGTTAATTTTTACAGTCTCTTTTGTTTTTTTAAATTAATAGAAATTATATAACTTGCCGATACAAATAATGGTTTTTGTAGAATGGAGGAGAACAATGGAAAATTATACGATTTTTTTGAACTTGGCTATAATTTTACTTTTTGCAAAATTGTTTGGAATAATTGCAACTAAAATTGGAGTCCCATCAGTTGTAGGTGAAATTATTGCCGGAATAGTTATTGGCCCAACTGTACTAAATTTGGTCGGACCTAGTGACTTCTTAATTGAAATGGCAGAAATAGGTGTTATTTTGCTAATGTTCTTGGCGGGATTGGAGACCGATTTAAACGAACTAAAAAAAGTCGGGTGGACGTCAGCATTAATTGCAATATGTGGTGTGATGGTACCACTAATTGGAGGAGCATGGCTATATATTGAATTTTATAAAATTCCTTTTTACGATAGCGTGGGATTGTTGAAGGCAGTTTTTTTGGGTTGTGTACTTACTGCTACTTCTGTAAGTATCACGGTTCAAGTTTTACGAGAAATGGGAAAACTTAGAGGTAAAACGGGAACAGCAATTATGGGAGCTGCGATAATAGATGATGTTATTGGTATTGTATTACTTACATTTATATTAGGAATAAGAGATGCATCTGTATCTCCGACAAGTGTTATAATTAAAACAATGGAATTTTTCGGTTTCTCGCTTATTGTTGGATTAATTGCATATTATGTATTTAGAAAGATTAGTGATTTTTTTCCAAGAACAAGGAGAATCCCAATAGCAGGTTTAGCACTTTGCTTCTTGCTTTCGTATGTAGCAGAAGTTTGGTTTGGTGTTGCCGATATAACTGGTGCATATATTGCCGGAATAATTTTATGCAATATTCGTGACGCTAAATTTATAGCTAATAAGTTAGATGTTAACTTATATATGCTTTTTGGACCGATATTTTTTACAAGCATAGGTTTTAAAACTGAAATAGGTTCTATAAGTAAGGATATGCTTATCTTTTCGGTATTATTTGTGTTAGTTGCGTGTGTTACTAAGATTATAGGATGTGGCTTAGCAGCAAAAGTATGTAAATTCAGTTGGAAAGATTCACTTAAAGTCGGTGTAGGTATGATGAATAGAGGAGAGGTTGCTTTGATAATTGCTCAAAAAGGTGTTGCAACCGGAATGTTAAATACAGTATTTTTTACTCCGATAGTTTTAATGATACTATTTGCGGCGATTATTACTCCGATAGGACTTAAATTATTATATAATGGAGAAAAAGACTAGGTATAAAATGGAGGAATAGGATATGATTAATGACTTGGTTAATAAATTAATAGAGAAAAAATTAGTAATAGCTACCGCCGAATCTTGTACAGGTGGACTACTTGCAAAGAAAATTACTGATGTAAGTGGTTCATCTAAGGTGTTTGAAATGGGCTTGGTTTCATATGCAAATAGAATTAAAAATGAATTTCTAGAAGTGCCAAACGAGGTGCTAAATACGGTTGGAGCAGTGAGTGAAGAAACAGCCAAGCAAATGGCGATAGGTGTTGCTAAACTCGCCAAGTCAGATATTGGTGTTGGTATAACCGGAATCGCAGGACCGACAGGTGGAACTCAAAAGAAACCTGTTGGGCTTGTGTATTATTCAATTTATTTTAAGACTGAAGATAAACTTATAGTTAATAAATTACTTTTGAAAGGAAATAGGGATGAGATAAGGGAACGAACGACCGAAATTGTTATTGAAGAAGTTATGAAAAATATTTAGAATTGTATAGAACGGTATCGATCGTTCTGCACTAAGTTAATTTTTCAGTATAAAAAGAGGCTTTACAGCCTCTTTTTATGTTTACGTCTTTTTTATTTTTTCCTCTGTGTATATTTTGGTTAAATTTTGGGCTGTTATTACAGCGTCAATACCTTTTTCAGCGACCTCCTCGTATACTCTTGTTATAGCATGTTCGATTGCCGGATGTACGTAGTGATTTGGAACGTTTTTCCAAAGCACAATTGCGTTTTCCCAATAACTAAGTTGGTATTCTTTGATCCAAGCACTTTTCATATAATTCATGCCTGCTGCTAAGTTATCGCATATTAGTTCTGCCCAGTATTCATACGGCATTAGCTTTGCACCAAACTCTAAGTTGGGGTCGATCCAATATTCTAGGTGATGTTTATTATACTTAATATGATGTTGCCACGCATTAGAGTGCCCTTTTGCTTTTTTACAGGCAAGTATTGGACTTTGCTTTCCGTCGGTGTAATATCTGATTGATTCAAAAAGCTCAGTGGGTGAAAATTTTGAAAGATCGTGAGTAATGCCATGGAGTGGAATACCAGCTTTTTTCGTGAGCCTAAAAACTAACTTTTTGTGGGCTAATACTGTTTTGATGTGTGATGAAGCTCGATAAAAGAAATTGAACATTTTTGCCTCCCAAACCTTACATAAAAAAATATGTAGTAACTATAATGAAAAATACGAAAAGTATTTTATCACTGTGTAGACATAATGTCAACAATCGCATAAAATTTAAATATTGACCAAAATAAATTAATGTGATAAAATAAGCCGTAAAATTGTAAAAGTGAAAGGAAGTTTTTTAAATGAGTTCAAAAGTAGAAAGATTAGAAGCAAATAAGGTAAAGATTGAAATTACTGTATCTGCAAAGAATTTTACTGAAGCTATTGACAAAGCATTTAAGAAGAATGCGTCTAAGATTGCTATCCCAGGTTTCAGAAAGGGTAAGGCACCTAGAAATGTTATCGAAAGAACATACGGAAAAGAAGTTATGTATGAAGATGCTTTTAATATTTGCGCACAACCAGCATACGAAGTAGCAATTGATGAAAACAAATTATATCCTGTTGATAGACCACAAGTAGACATTCTTCAGATTGAAGATGGCAAAGATATGATTTTCACAGCTGAAGTTATTGTAAAACCTGAAGTAGAATTAGGAGAATATAAAGGTATAGAAGTTGTTAAAAAAGTACATAATGTCGGAGAAACTGATGTTGAAGATGAACTTAACTCTATGAGAGAAAAGAACGCAAGACTTGTAACTGTTGAAGACAGAGAATTACAAAACGGTGATATTTCTAATATCGATTTCGAAGGCTTCGTTGACGGAGTAGCTTTTGAGGGTGGAAAAGGTACTAACTTTGAATTAACTATCGGAAGTGGTCAATTCATTCCTGGATTTGAAGAAAAACTTATCGGAATGAAGATTTCTGAAACAAGAGAAATTGATGTTAAATTCCCTGACGAATATCATTCTGCTGATTTAGCAGGTAAAATGTCAATGTTTAAGGTTGTGTTAAATTCTATTAAATGCAAAGAATTACCTGCATTAGATGACGAATTTGCTAAGGATGTAAGTGAATTTGATACAATTGATGAATTACGTAAGGATTTAATGAATAAAATTGTAGAGAAAAATGAAAAATATATGAAACTTCAAGTTGAAGATGATGCTATAAAGGCTGTTGCAAAGAATGCTAAAATTGATGTTCCATCTGTTATGATTGACCATGAAGTAGACAATATGTTACAAGATTACAATTGGAGACTTCAAATGCAAGGTATGAACTTAGAAATGTACTTAAAGATGTTAAATATGGACATCAACACATTTAAGGCACAATTTAAGGATCAAGCTGAAGAAAGAGTAAGAGTTCAACTTACAATGGAAAAATTGGCTGAAGTTGAAAAGATTGAAGTTAGCAAGGAAGAAGTTGACGCTAAAATCAATGAAATGGCTAAAAACTATGGAGAAAAGGAAGATATGTTCAGAAATAGTTTAAAGGCTGAAGATATTAAATATTTTGAAGAAGAAATTAAGGTTCAAAAGATTGCTGAATTTATAGTTTCTAACGCAAAGATTACTGAAGAAGTTTGTGAATGTCACGGCCATGATGAAGAAAAAGCTAAGAAGACTACAAAGAAAACTACAACAAAGAAAACAGCTGAAAAGAGTGCTGAAGTTGAAACCGCTACAACAACAGAAGAAGCTCCTAAGAAGAGAGGCAGAAAGCCTAAGGCTGAATAAAATCTTTTTACTACAAAGGAGGAAAGGATATGAGTAATTTAGTACCTTATGTTATTGAACAAACAAGCCGTGGAGAGAGGTCGTATGATATTTTCTCTAGGTTGTTAAAGGAAAGAATTATTTTTATAGGTGATGAAATAAATCAAGCTACTGCATCATTAGTTGTTGCACAACTTTTGTTCTTAGCAGCAGAAGACCCTGATAAAGATATAAATCTTTATATAAACAGTCCTGGTGGTTCTGTTACTGATGGATTTGCAATATTTGACACAATGAACCATATTAAGCCTGATGTTTCTACAATTTGTGTAGGTATGGCTGCAAGTATGGGAGCGTTTTTACTTGCTGCGGGTAAAAAAGGAAAAAGGTTTGCACTTCCTAATAGCGAAATAATGATACATCAACCTTTAGGCGGTGCTAAAGGTCAAGCTACTGATATTAAGATTCAAGCTGAACAAATACTTAAAATTAAAGATAAAATCAATAATATTTTAAGTGAGAGAACAGGTCAACCGCTTGAAAAGATTCAAGTTGATTGCGAAAGAGATTTCTTTATGTCAGCTGAAGAAGCTAAAAACTATGGTTTGATAGATTCTATATTGTAGACTGCGGAGGAGATGTGACAACATATGGCTAAATTTGAAGATAGAAGACCAATTAAATGTTCTTTCTGCGGAAAAGCACAGGAGCAAGTTAAAAGGCTGGTTGCAGGACCCGGAGTATATATATGTGATGAATGTATTGCTTTATGTAGTGATATAATCGGAGAAGAGACAGAGGAATTAGAGAATTTACCTGAATTAGACGAAGTTCCTAAGCCACAAGATATATATAACATTTTGAGTCAATACGTTATTGGCCAGGATAAGGCTAAAAAAGCATTATCTGTTGCTGTATATAATCATTATAAGAGAATTAACGAAGAAAATAGCGGAGATGTTGAACTTCAAAAGAGTAACATTTTACTACTTGGACCTACCGGTTCAGGAAAGACTTTCTTAGCCCAAACATTAGCTAAGATATTAAATGTTCCTTTTGCAGTTGCTGATGCTACTACTCTTACAGAAGCAGGATACGTTGGCGAAGATGTTGAAAATATTTTGCTTAGATTAATTCAAGCTGCTGACTATGATATTGAACGTGCAGAACGTGGAATAATATATATTGATGAGATTGATAAGATAACAAAGAAGAGTGAAAATGTTTCTATTACAAGAGATGTAAGTGGAGAAGGTGTTCAACAAGCTTTACTTAAAATCTTGGAAGGAACTGTTGCTTCTGTTCCGCCACAAGGTGGAAGAAAGCATCCTCATCAGGAATTCTTACAAATCAATACTACAAATATATTATTTATTTGCGGTGGTGCGTTTGACGGATTAGAGCAAATTATAATGAATAGAATTGGCAAGAAATCGATTGGTTTCGGTACTTCTAGCGATAGCAAGAAGGAACTTGGAATAAGCGAGTTATTAGAGCAATTGCAACCGCAGGATTTATTAAAGTTCGGATTAATTCCTGAATTCGTTGGTAGACTTCCTGTTATAGCGACATTACATCAATTAGATGAAAATGCGTTGGTTGAAATTCTTACTAAACCTAAGAATGCACTTGTTAAACAATATGAAAAATTGTTTGAGTATGATGATGTATTACTTGAATTTAAGGAAGGAAGCTTAGAAGCTGTTGCAAAACGTGCTATCGAAAGAAAGACGGGTGCAAGAGGTCTAAGAGCTATCTTAGAAGAAGTAATGCTAGACATTATGTATGAAATACCTTCTGTGAATAATGTTGAAAAAGTAATTATTACAAAAGAATGTATTTTAGACGGTGCAAAGCCGGAACTTATTTATAATGAAAATAGAGTTCCGCTAAAAAAGACTAAAAAGGTAGCAAATAATAATCCTACAAATCAAAGATTGGCGTAGGCAAGATATTAAATAAATAGCGGAAAGTTGTTATAACCTATATGGTTGTAGCAACTTTTTTTGTGTTAAGTTATTGCAATTTATAAAAAACATCTTGTATATTTTTTATTGCTGTGGTATGATAAAAGAGTTAGTGAGTACAATAATTTGGAGGTCGAAATAATTATGTTAAAAACAATATTGGTAGTTTTACATGTTATCGTATGTTTATCACTTATCTTGATAGTTATTCTTCAGTCAGGAAGAAGTGCTGGTATTTCCGGAGAAATTGCCGGAGGTGCTGAAACTTTCTTTGGTAAGAATAAAGCCAGAACATTAAACGGTATGCTTGGAAGATGGACGACTTATGCTGCTATTATTTTTGTTATTACATCTTTAGCATTAACTATTTTTTGGAATGCTTAATAATTGATGCAAGAAGGACCTTTTAGCGAGGTCCTTTTCTGTTTATGGAGGTTAAATATGAATTTATTAATAGAAGGTACTTTTGAAGCGAATGAGAGAGGATTTGGCTTTGTAATTCCTGATGACGAAAATGAGGCAGACATTTTTGTCGCACCTGCCGATATAAAAGGTGCATTTAATGGGGATAGGGTAGAAGTAAGAGTCGTATCTATTGGTGACGAAAAGCGTGGCCCGGAGGGAATTATAACTAGAATTATTGAGAGAAGTCATAAGAAGATTATAGGAAAGTTTGAAAAAAATAAAAATTTTGCTTTTGTTGTGCCTAATAATAAAAAAATAACTCAAGATATTTTTATACCTAAGGCTTATTTTGCTGGTGCAAGAGATAATGAGATTGTGGCAGTAGAAATTATTAAATGGCCTGAAGGAAGAAGAGCAGCAGAGGGAAAAGTCGTACAAAGACTTGGAAAACTAGGTAAACCAGGAGTGGATATATTGTCTATTATGTGCGAGTATGATTTGACAGAAGATTTTCCAATCGAAGTTTTAGAACAAGTAAAAGCCATTCCTGATATGTTAGATAAAAAGGATTATAAAGATAGACGAGATTTAAGAGATGTTAAAATGGTAACAATTGACGGAGAGGATGCTAAAGACTTAGATGATGCTGTTTCTATCGAAAAGTTGCCGGGTGGAAACTACTTGCTTGGGGTTCATATTGCTGATGTGTCTCACTATGTAAAAGAAGGCACCCCACTAGATAAAGAGGCGTATGAACGTGGGACTAGTGTATATCTTGTGGATAGGGTTATACCAATGTTACCAAGGAAGCTTTCTAACGGACTTTGTAGCTTAAATATGAAGGAAGATAGATTGGCATTTTCAGTTATGATGAAAATAGATTCTACTGGAAAAATTGTAGATAGTGAGATATTCAAAAGCGTTATAAATGTTAATGAAAGAATGAACTATTCTGATGTTACCAAGATTTTAGAGAATAGGGATAAGGCTTTGATTGAAAGATACAAAGAACTTGTACCTGACTTTAAGCTTATGGTGAAACTTTCAAATATATTAAGAAAACGTAGAACTATGCGTGGAAGTATAGATTTTGAGATACCTGAGGCTAAAGTTGTATTAAATAAAGAAGGTAAGCCTGTCGAAATAAAGAAATATGAATTGACTATTTCTAATAATATAATTGAGGACTTTATGTTGGCAGCCAACGAAACGGTTGCCGAGAGATTTTTTTGGTTAGAAGCTCCGTTTATGTACAGGGTTCACGATTTACCGGATACAGAAAAATTAGAAGAATTTTCTAAGTTTATATATAACTACGGATATAAGATTAAGGGATTAACTCAGCTTCAACCTATAGCATTTCAACAATTATTAGAAGATGTTAAGGGCAAGCCGGAAGAACGAATTATTTCTACCTTAATGCTTCGTTCTATGCAACAAGCAAGATATAGTCCTACTAATACAGGGCATTTTGGATTGGCAGCTCAGTATTATTGCCACTTTACGTCTCCAATAAGACGTTATCCGGATTTATTTATTCATAGAGTAATGAGTGAACTTATTGAAAATGATTATAAGTTTAGAAGTGAAAAGCGTGAGAAAAAATTAAGAAAGCTATCTGTTGAAGGAGCTAAACACGCTTCGGAAAAAGAAAGAGAAGCACAACTTGCTGAAAGAGATTCTGTCGACCTTAAGAAGGCTGAATATATGAAAAAATTTATTGGAGAAACCTTTATTGGAGTTATTTCTTCAGTTACATCTTTTGGTTTCTTTGTTGAGCTAGATAATACCATTGAAGGATTGGTAAGAGTAGAAAATATTGAGGACGATTACTATGTGTATAATGAGAAACAATATTCACTAGTAGGAGACAGAAAACATAAAATATATAAACTAGGAGATACAGTTGAAGTAATTTTAACAGGTGTAAATTTAGAAACAAGAAAAATAGATTTTTCAGTAAAATCCTAAACTGACCATTAGGGACGGTTCTTTTTGATCAGGGTAAAAAACAAGCTACAATCCACTAAAAAAGTGGATTGTGACTGCTATTCTTTTTAGACCTGTCACTTTTGGTCATATAAATTAAACAAATTAACAAGCGATGAAGCTTAACTAACAAACGATGTGACGATACAAGGTGGCATCGTTTTTTGTTGCATTTTTTACTAAAAATATAATATATTGATAGTGGTGATGAAGAGCATGAATGGGCTACAATAAATTAATTTCATTTTGTAATTTTATTAAAAATAATTGAATTTATGATGTAGAACATATATAATACTTAAAGAAATATTTTAACGCTAAGGACCGGTTAGTAGATGGAGGAATGATGAGTTCATTAACTATGAAAGAAAGACCGGTCTTAGAGCGACCATACGAAAAATTAGAATTATACGGTGCGAAGAGTTTGACTAATGCCGAACTTCTTGCAATTATACTTAAAACCGGGACAAGAACTGAAACTGCACTAGACGTTGCACAGAGATTACTTATAGAGTGTATTGGGAATGATGGCGGATTTACTTTTGCTAATGTTTCACTTGAGGAATTAAAGACGATAGACGGAATAGGGCGAGTTAAAGCGATTACGCTAAAGGCTGTGTTTGAACTGGCTTGTAGGTTTAATATGTCTGAAAAAGATAAAGTTTTCCTCGGCAAAACATCGTTACTTGCGGGATATATTGTAAGTAAATTGGCTAATGAAAAGCAAGAAAAATTTATGGTTGTAGGACTTGATAATAAGAGCAGGTTAGTAAGGAGTGACATAATTGCAATTGGGAAATCAAACTTAGTTAGTTTGAGCAAAAAAGAAGTGTTTAGAATGCCAATTGAATGTGGATGTACTTATTTAGCGATTGCACATAATCATCCGAGCGGGGACCCTACTCCGAGTTATGATGATATCCAAACTACACTTGATTTAATTAATACGTCAAAGCTGCTGGATATTAAACTTATAGATCATATTATTGTGGGAAATGGAAAATATATTAGTTTTAAAAAAGATAAATTTATGTATTAAGAAATTTAAGGGGGACAATTATGGGAGTTTGGGTTAAAGATGTAGGCATAGATTTAGGAACAGCAAATACACTTATAAAGATAGCAGGAGAAGATGGAATTATATTGAGGGAGCCGTCTGTTGTCGCTGTTAATAAAAAAATAAAGCATGTTCTTGCAGTAGGAAACGAAGCTAAAGATATGATAGGAAGAACTCCCGGAGCGATTATAGCGATAAGCCCTGTTAAAAACGGTGTTATTGCTGATTTTGAAGTTACACAAGCTATGCTTAAATATTTTATTAAAAAGGCTTGTAAGGATGGATTATTTGGGAAACCAAGAGTTGTTATTTGTGTACCGTCAGGTGTTACTGAAGTTGAAGAGCGTGCTGTAAAAGAGGCAGCAATTCAAGCTGGTGCAAGAGAAGCCTTCTTACTCGAGGAACCGATGGCCGCTGCTATTGGTGCGGGGCTTCCTATTGAAGATGCATCTGGAAGTATGATAGTAGATATTGGTGGCGGGACGAGTGAAGTGGCGGTAATTTCGCTTGGTGGCATAGTTGTATCCAAATCTGTAAGGGTTGCAGGTGAAAAAATTGATGATGCAATAATAAGTTATATAAAAAAAGAGCATAATCTAATGGTAGGAGAAAGAACTGCCGAAGAAATAAAACTTGCAATCGGGAGTGCATTTCCTATGGAAGAGGAAGAAAAAATGGAGATAAGAGGTAGAGATTTGCTTACAGGTCTTCCTCAAAACATAGAAATTAATTCTAAAGAAATTTTGGAAGCAATGAGTGAACCTATGTCGACAATTGTTGACGCTATAAAATATACTTTAGAAAAAACTCCGCCTGAACTTGCGGCGGATATTATGAATAGGGGTATATACTTAGCCGGTGGCGGTGCGTTAATTCGCGGTTTGGATAAACTGATTACAAAAGAAACAGGTATGCCTGTAAGAATTGCGGACCATCCGTTAGATTGTGTTGTAAATGGTGCCGGAAATGTTGTTGAGAATCTTGATGTCCTAAAAGAAATATTAGTAAGTAGAAGAATGAGATAAATTAATTATCTAAGGAGGGATTGTAATGAAATTTAAGATAAATATTAGCAAGAAATTTTTAGTTATTGTTGCTACTACTATTTTAATTCTTACAATTTCTCTTACTGTGCAACCAAAAGAGAATCCTAACTTTTTTGAAAAATGTATAAATACTGTCTTTCTGCCAATTCAACAAGTAATAAAATGGCCATTTAATAAAATGGAAAATTCAATTGATTTCTTTGTAGATATGAAAAATTTAGCTGAAGAAAATGAGAGGCTAAATAAAGAAAATATTGAGCTTAAAGAAAGAGTACGCCAACTTGAAATTGACGGTATTGAAAATAGTCAGTTAAGGGATATGCTTAATCTAACTAAGAAATACGAGACGTCTAATGCAATAGTTGCTGAGGTTATTTCTATGGATTCGTCAATGTGGTTTGATGTATTTACAATAAATAAGGGCGAGAAAGACGGAATTAAAAATAATATGACAGTTTTAACTCCACAAGGTTTAGTCGGCAAGGTAACTCAAACATTTTCAACAACAGCACAGGTAACATCGATATTAGATGTAAATAATGCTGTTAGTGCTAGGCTTACTAAGACTGGAGATTTAATTACTACAAAGGGTGATATGAATTTAGTGGATAAAGGCCTTTTAAGATTAAAATATGTTACTTCTGATGTTAACCTGGCGGAAGGAGATGTTGTAGAGACATCTGGAATGGGTGGAATTTATCCTAAAGGAATTTTTATTGGAACTATAAGCAAGGTTGAGCAAGATAATAAAACAATGAAGACATATGCTGTGTTAGAACCCGGAGTTGATTTTAATAAACTTAGCGAAGTTTTAGTTATAAGCAATACGGAAGGAGAATAAGAAGTTGAAAGGTATTAAACTGTTTTTTATTATGTTTGGAGTATACCTTTTACAGACAATTGTAATGCAAGAAATTAGTTTTTGGGGAATTTCGCCGAATCTATTTCTTGTTGTTACTTGTGGAATTTCATTTTTATTCGGTAGCACTACCGGAGGTGTATGCGGACTTATATTCGGATTGTTGCAAGACATGAATATGGGTAGAACAATCGGATTAAACGGATTTTTGTTTATGCACATGGGAATTATTATGGGGCAATTTAATAAGAGATTTTTTAAGGATAATTATATTGTGTCGGTTATTTTTATTATTCTTGCAACTATGATGTATGAGCTAATAGTTTGTATTTTTGGTGCTTTAGCTTATACACAAAATTTATTTATCAGTATAGTGGTGATGAAAATTTTAATCGCATCTTTTGCAAATGCGATAACCAGTATTATTGTTTATCCTATTCTACTTAAGATAAATATAGGGGTTGAACTGGAAAGAAGGATTTTTAGCGGTAGATAAAAATTAGAATGAATTAGTGGTGAGAGTTATGCTAAATAATAACAACAATGGTGAAATGAGGATTTTTATATTGAATTTAATTATGGTTCTAGGTGGTGTTATTTTAATAGCACAGCTTTTTAACCTTCAAATTGTGCAGGGAGACAGTTATAGAGCTCAGTCCGAGAAGAGAGTATTAAGGCAAACGACAGTTTCTGCACCAAGAGGAGAAATGTTAGATCGGCATGGTGCAGTACTTGCTACTAATAGGGATGGATATAATGTTTTAATTTATAAGCAAAGTATGTCTACGAAAGAAAGAAACGAGTTTATATTAAGGCTTGCAAAGTTATTAAAAAGTAAAAATGCTGTGTATAGAGATACTTTTCCGATTTCTGTTTTAGATGATGAATTGACTTTTGAATTTGATAGTGATGAGGCAGAAAAGAAATGGAAGAAAAATAATAAATTTAGTGAAACTGCTACTTGTGAAGAAGTAATTAATAGCTATATAAAAAAATATGAATTAGGAACTTATTTGCTAGAAGATGCTAGGGCAGTTATTGGCATAAGATATGAGCTGGATAGGGTAGGATATAGTTCATTAAAGCCTTATGAGCTCGCAACTGATGTAAGTATGGAGGTTGTTGCTGAGCTTGAGGAAAGAGAAAGCGAATTTCCTGGTGTAAGCGTGGAAATACAGCCTATAAGGACATATCCAAATAATAATTTAGCAAGTCATATTTTGGGTTACATAGGTAAAATAAGTTCGGATAAGTACGAAGAGTTAAAAGATGAAGGATATTCTAATGATGATAATATCGGTAAAGATGGTATAGAGAGTCTTATGGAGAGATTTTTAAGAGGCAAAAATTCTCTTCAAAAAGTTGAAATAAGTGCAAACGGTAAATATAAGAATACAGAAAGTATTGATGGACAGGCCGGTGCACAGGTTTATTTAACGATAGATGCTAAATTGCAAAAAGTTGCGGAAGAAGCTTTGGCTACTACAATTCAAAATATAGCCAATGGTCAATATGCTGATGGTTCGGATGAAGCACAGTCCGGTGCTGTTGTTGCGATAGATGTTAAAAATGGTGAGATTTTGGCTATGGCAAGTTATCCGGATTACGACCCAAATTTATTTGTAAAAGGAATTTCAAATGAAAATTGGAAAAAACTTAATACAAGTACAAAACCGATGTTTAATAGAAATATAATGGGACTTTATTCTCCTGGTTCCATATTTAAGATGGTGGTTGCAGTTGCAGCATTAGAAGAAGGAGCAATAACTCCCGATACGACATATTTAGATGAGGGAGTATATACAAAATATAAATCACCCCAACCGAAATGTTGGATTTGGAGTTCTTCAGGAAGAACACACGGTGAGGTTAATGTATCAGATGCGATTAAGACATCTTGCAATTACTTTTTCTATAAAGTCAGTGAATTAGTTGGGATTGATACAATTGAAAAATATGCAAAAGCTTTTGGATTGGGAGCTAAGACGGGAATTGAGCTGCCAGGGGAGAAAGAAGGGATTGTGGCAGGTAGAACTTATAAAGAAGGGAAGCTACATCAAGAGTGGTTGGTGGGTGAAACTTTAAGTGCTGCAATAGGCCAGTCGTATCACTCTTTCACACCTGTTCAAATTGCAAAGTATGCAGCGATTCTTGCAAATGGTGGAAAGAAAGTTACTCCGCATATTATAAAAAACGTAATAACATCAGACGGAAGAAACTTAACGAGGGAAGAAATACAAGCGTATGTTTCTAATGAACTAAATTATGATTATAGTAATGAAGAGGGCAACTTAAATATAAGCAAAGAAACTTTTGATGCTGTGTATGAAGGAATGGAATCAGTTACCGGCGACGCTGGAGGAACGGCATATAATACATTTAAAAACTTTCCTATAAAGGTTGCCGGTAAAACTGGTTCTGTGCAGGTAAGTGGAAGCAAAGCTGATAATGCGTGGTTCATAGGATTTGCTCCTTTTGATGACCCTGAAATCGCAATTTGTGCTTTGGTTGAGCATGGTGTTCATGGAACATATACTGCACCTATTATAGTATCAATATTGGAAGAATATTTCGGATTAAAAGAAGAAATCGGAAATATTGATATAAATGCAGCAATAAATGAGAATGGTATGATGTAGAGGGGATGTATACAAATGACAGAAGCGGTTACATTTAAAATGTCTAAAAGTGGTCTTAGCGTTATATTAGATGAAAGCATGGACTTTTTAACTGCTAAAAGATTATTAAAGAAAAAATTAGAGGAATCAGAAGAATTTTTTAGGGGTGCAAAGCTAAAAACAATAGTAAAAGGAAAAGAACTTAGTTCGGATGAATTTGAAGAAATAAAAGAACTTATTTTTGAAAAAACCGGATTTGATGATGTTACTGAGGATATTGTTACATTTGATTGGAGCAAGAATACTGTTGAAGGTAATACAAAATTTTATCGTGGGACTATGCGCTGTGGTAATTCGATATGCTTTAAGGGAAATGTTGTCGTAATGGGAGATGTTAATCCCGGAGCAGAAATTATTGCAACAGGTAATGTGCTTGTTACAGGTGTCATAAAGGGAACTGTACATGCCGGAGCAAAGGGAAACAGGAATGCTATTGTGTCTGCACAGGGAATATATCCGACTCAACTTAGAATTGCAGATTTAATAACTGTTTCACCTAAAGAAAAGGCACAAAAACTTAATCATTTTGAAACAGCATATGTTAAAGACAATAATATATATATATCGGAGGAATAAAAAATGAAAGTCATTTTTATGGGAACACCGGATTTTGCGGTGCCAACACTTGAAAAGATAATAGAAGCGGGACATAATGTTGTAGCAGTTGTTACGCAGCCCGATAAACCTAAAAATAGAGGTATGCAGATGCAAGAGTCACCTGTTAAGGAAGTGGCAAAGCAATACAATATTCCTGTATTTCAGCCGGAGAAGGTTAGACGTGACAGAGAATTTATAGATAAACTTAAAGAATTAAATGCTGACGTTTCGGTTGTTGTGGCTTTTGGTCAAATTTTGCCTAAAGAAGTTTTGGAAACTCCTAAATATGGTTCGATTAATGTACATGGTTCACTTTTACCTAAGTATAGAGGTGCAGCACCTATCCAATGGGCTGTAATTAATGGTGAAACTACTACCGGAGTTACGACTATGTATATGGATGAAGGACTTGATACCGGAGATATGATTTTCAAAGAAAAGACAGAGATTGGTAAGGAAGAGACTTACGGAGAGTTATACGAACGATTAAAAGTTATGGGAGCAAATTTATTAATAAAAACTTTGGATGCAATAGAGAAAGGAAATGCACCAAGAGAAAAGCAGATTGGAGAATCAACTTACGCTCATATGCTTACTAAAGAAACTGGTACTATAGACTGGAATAAGACTTCTAAAGAAATAGATTGCTTAGTGCGTGGTGTAAATCCATGGCCAAGTGCATATGCCGAAATAGTTGGGAAGAAGTTTAAAGTGCATAAAGTAGCAGTGTCGAACGAGAGGGGAACCCCAGGAAATATAATTTATGCTGACAACAAAAAAGGACTTGTTATAGGTACGGGTGATGGTGCAATAGAATTATTAGAAATACAACCTGAAAACAAAAAGAGAATGTCAGCAAAAGATTATTTAAGAGGGAATACCCTGTTGTAGGAGGCATATTTTGTGATAGATTCAAAGGAAATAGGAAAAATTTCAGCCTATGCAGGAGAGCTTAGAGCTTTTAGGGCTAGAAAATATGTAAAAGAAAAAAAGGTTAATATAAAAAGTATAAAAGGAAATTATGACGGTTCGCATACTATTGAAGCTGATGTACAAGGGTCATATGATAACAGTTATGATGTGGTGATTTATGAGCAAAATGGAATAATACTGGACTGTAGGTGTAATTGTATGGACGGAGCTGATGTGTGTAAGCATATACTTGCAACAATTTACGAAGTATACAATAAGTATAATGATTTAAAAAAATTAGATGAGG
Organism: bacterium; assembly: GCA_963635575.1. GTDB lineage: Bacteria > Bacillota > Clostridia > TANB77 > RGIG9151 > RGIG9151. Next base: position 54,709 of record CAVHFU010000005.1, read on the forward strand.
ATACATTTAGATACAGGGAATTTGCAGAACTAATAAATTGTTTTTCAAAAGACGAAGAAGCACCGGCAAATACGTATTATAATAGCAATGTACAAATAGTACCTGTCATAAAAAGAGAACTTTATAATAAATTTAGTATCTCTTTTAAAATAGGAGTTACGCAGTTATATAAAATAAAGAATATAGTAGAGTTCTGTGATACGTTTGAAAAAGAAAGTGTATATGCATATGGGAAAAAATTAGAATTTGCACATAGGCGAACAGCTTTTTTAGAAGAAAGTTTGCCACTTCTTGATTTTATTATTAAGTATGGAAACATTATAAAATATACAAACAATAATTTAAGTAATTATTATGGTGCCAAATTAAATGAAGGCAAAATATTTCTAAACGGAGAAGCTTGGGACGAACTGTTTGATATTTTAAATGGTAAAGAAATTGAAATTGATGGTGCTCCGTTTATGTTTGAAGACGATTTAGATAGTTTTAAGTTTGAAGTTGAGGAAATAAGCGTAGAAGAATGTAAGTTTATAAATAAGATTAAGATTGATTATTATATTGAAGGCAAAGAGTATTTATATGCGATAAATGGTGAAAAATTTGAGAGATGTATAAAAAATTCAGCTTATTCAAAAAATATTTTAAGAATTTTTTCTTCTAATGCAACAAACGAGATTGTTTTTAGTAAAAAGGAATTGCCTGATTTCTTTACACTTATCCTGCCAAAGGCAAAAGAGCTTATTTCTTTAGATAAAGTAAGTGCTGAATGCATAGGTAAATATAAGCCTGGAGAACTTGGGGTTAAGATTTTTTTGGATATAGATAAAAACAAAAATATAATTTGTAATGTTAAGTTTTGCTATGGCGATGTGGAATTTAATCCATTTGGACAGGTAAATAATGATGTTATTAGGAACAGAATAAGTGAAGAAAATGCAAAAAAATGTTTCCAAGACTCAGGTTTTAAGATTGATGACAGCACAAATGAATTATATATGAATAATGATGAAAAGATATATGATTTTTTGACTGTTGGTATTAATTATTACATGGATAAGTTTGAAGTTTTGGTTACGGATAATTTTAAAACCATAGAGATAAGGCAGCCTAGAATAGGTACAATAGGAGTAAAAATCGAAAATAATTTGCTTAATGTTAATTTTAATGATATAGACTTTGAATTGGATGAAATTAAGGAAATAATGCAAAACTATAAGCTAAAAAAGAAGTATCATAGGCTTAAAAATGGAGCGTTTATTTCGTTAGAAGATAATGCAGATATTAAGTTTGTTGATGATTTATTTACTGGTGCGGATATTGATTTTAAAAATATAAGTAAAAACGAGATAAAAATGCCGATTCATAGAAGTCTTTATTTAAATAAGCTTTTAGAAGGTAATAAAAATAAGAATATTGTAAAGGATGCTAATTTTAAGAAAGTAGTAGGTGAAATTACTAATTTAGCTGATGTAGAGAATATCGACGTCCCGGATAGGTTAAAAGATATATTGAGATTTTATCAGGTTAATGGTTATAAATGGCTAAAAACATTGGATTCTTACGGCTTTGGTGGTGTACTTGCAGATGATATGGGTTTAGGAAAGACTTTGCAAGTTATTTCAGTATTATTAAATTATAAGGAAAATAAAGGAGAAAAAACTTCGATAGTTGTTTGCCCTAGTTCACTTGTATTAAACTGGGATAGGGAAATAAAGAAATTTGCTCCTGTGTTAAATATATTAATAGTATCTGGGAATGCTATTGAACGTAAGGAGAAGATTAGTACGTATAAGAACTATGATACGATTATTACTTCGTATGATTCGCTAAAAAGAGATATAGATGAGTATAACAGTATAAAAGCAGATTTTAAGTATGTTATTGCAGATGAGGCTCAATATATAAAAAATGGGAATACTCAAAATGCAAAATCCTTAAAGTCCTTAAAATCTGACATAAGATTTGCATTAACAGGGACACCTATTGAAAATTCTTTAGCTGAGTTATGGTCTATTTTCGATTATATTATGCCTGGGTATTTATTTAGTTATAATAAGTTTAAGAAGAATTACGAAATTCCCATAATAAAAGAAGAAAATGCAAATTATATGGAAAAATTAAAAATGCTTATTGAACCATTTATATTACGTCGTAATAAAAAAGAAGTGCTGACTGAATTACCTGAAAAAACAGTAACACTACTTTATAACGATATGGAAGAAAATCAGAAAAAAATATACCTAAACTATTTGATGCAAATCAAAAAAGAATTGATGAAGGATATAGATGTGACAGGATTTGAAAAGAGTAAGATTAAAATTTTAGCTCTACTTACCAGACTTAGGCAGATTTGCTGTCATCCGTCATTATTTATAGATAATTATTACGGAGAATCCGGAAAGCTAGACCAATGTATGGAGATTATAAATGAAGCGGTTGCAGGTGGACATAAGATACTGTTATTCTCAAGTTATACCTCGATGTTCGATATAATAGAAACTAAATTGCAAAAGGATGATATTAGGTATTATAAGCTCACCGGAAAAACAAAAGTGGACGAAAGAATAAAATTAGTAGAAGAGTTTAATAAAAATTCTGACATTAAGGTTTTCTTGATTTCACTTAAGGCTGGTGGAACAGGATTAAATTTAACAGGTGCAGATGTAGTTATACACTATGACCCATGGTGGAATATAGCGGCTGAAAATCAAGCGACAGATAGGGCTTATAGAATTGGCCAAAAAAACAATGTTCAAGTTTATAAGTTAATAACAAAAGATTCAATAGAAGAAAAAATACAAGAACTTCAAGAGAAAAAATCTAAGTTGATAGATGATGTATTAAGCACAGAAGAGACATTTATCAACAAGCTTTCTAAGGAAGATATTTTGGCTTTATTTGATTAAGAAAAATGTGTAAAAATAATTTTACAAGCTATTGCAAATTGAAATTTGATAATATAGAATAGCTATGGAAATAAATTTAAGGAGGTTTTTGATATGGCAATAAAAGTTGGTATTAACGGATTTGGAAGAATTGGACGTCTTGCTTTCAGACAAATGTTTGGAGCAGAAGGATACGAGATTGTTGCAATTAACGATCTTACAAAGCCTTCAATGTTAGCTAATCTTCTTAAGTATGATACTGCACAAGGTGGATACTGCGGAAAGATTGGCGAAAATCTTCATACAGTAGAAGCTGATGATGAAGCTAATACTATTACTGTTGATGGTAAGACTCTTACTATTTATAAGGAAGCTGATGCTAATAATCTTCCTTGGGGAGAACTTGGTGTAGATGTTGTTTTAGAGTGCACTGGTTTCTATACAACAAAAGAAAAATCACAGGCTCATATTAATGCAGGTGCTAAGAAAGTCGTTATTTCTGCACCAGCTGGTAAAGACCTAAAAACAATTGTATATTCAGTTAACGAAAATACATTAACAGCTGAAGATAATATTATTTCTGCTGCTTCTTGTACTACTAACTGCTTAGCTCCTATGGCTAAGGTATTAAATGATTATGCTCCTATTCAAAGTGGTATAATGTCAACAATTCACGCTTATACTGGTGACCAAATGATTTTAGACGGTCCACACAGAAAAGGTGATTTCAGACGTGCAAGAGCAGGTGCAGCTAATATTGTTCCTAACTCAACAGGTGCGGCTAAGGCTATTGGACTTGTTATTCCTGAATTAAACGGAAAACTTATTGGTTCTGCTCAAAGAGTTCCAGTTCCAACAGGTTCTACAACAATTTTAACAGCTGTTGTAAAAGGCGAAAATATTACAGCTGAAGGAATAAATGAAGCTATGAAAGCTGCTTCTTCAGAGTCTTTCGGATATAATACAGACCCAATTGTTTCTTCCGACGTTATCGGAATGAAGTACGGTTCATTATTTGACGCAACACAAACTATGGTTGCTGAAATTGGTGATGGATTATACGAAGTACAAGTTGTTGCTTGGTATGATAATGAAAATTCTTACACAAGCCAAATGGTAAGAACAATTAAATACTTTGCTGAACTTAAGTAATTAAGTATATTGTGAAAAGGGCTGTAAAAACTTATTTGAGTTTTTATAGCCCTTTAGCATAATAGAATAA
>CAVHFU010000006.1:0-52723 GCA_963635575.1 bacterium
AACCACAAGAGGAAAAGCAAAAATAATTGACAAAAAAATTAAGCTTAATTACAAGCTTAGAGCATATTTTTTATATTAATTTGATACTAAAGTGTGGAGTGTGGAAAATTAATATATAGGATTTTATCAAAAATTAATCATAATAAAATAAAAAAATTTATAAATCACTTGCATATATAAAATTTAAATATTATACTAAATATGTGTTACGCTAGGTGGGGGATTAGCGGTCTCTTGTACCTGAAATCCGCTATAGCAGGACTGAATGCTTATTTGAGGCCTTCAATTTTAGTATAGAATGCTATAGTTTTCATGTTGACAATTTGAGTCTTATTCAATAGAAAACCACGAACCCCGTCAGGTCCGGAAGGAAGCAGCGGTAAGTGTCATTTTTTATGTGCTATAAGGGCGCTTAAATCGAGTGGAACTATTGTACTTCTTGCTAATGTTGATTGTCGAGAATAGGCTGCGTAGCCATAATTTATAAAGCAATTTAAGGGGCTGATTATCATTAAACTGCGTAAATTGAATTCCAATTTAAAGTTTTGGTTGTTCTTTTCGTTATCTGTTCCCACAATTACAATTATAGTATTAGGTGGTTTGTTAATAAATAATATTAGTTTACTTACTCCCGTTTCGTCATATTTATTATATGCCGGAATTGTCATAGCAGGTTTTATAGATATAGCAGTTACTTATTCATTATTTGCAAGAATTCAAGACAGATTAAGACAATCGTATATAAAGATAAGCGACTGGACTAATAAAATAAAGTCCGGTGACTTGACTACAAGATTAACATTCTCGAGAGATAGTGATTTATACTATATTGCAGAATCATTTAACACAATGAAAGATGCAATGCAAGAGTTAATCGTTGAAAATGAAAATAAAATTCAAGAGTTAAATGACAAGAACGAATTATTACTAAACACAAATAAAGAATTATGTGCATCTCTTGTTAATGCTATTGAAGCTAAAGATAAATACACATTAGGTCATTCTGAGAGAGTGGCTGATTATTCTGTTCAAATAGCTAAAAGGCTTAATATGTCCGAAGAAGAAATAGAGGACATAAGAGTTGCCGGTATGTTACATGACATTGGAAAAATCGGTGTACCTGACGATATTTTAAGAAAGCCTTCAAGACTTACTAACTCGGAATATGAAGAAGTTAAAAAGCATCCGGCTATAGGAAGTTGGATACTAAATACATTAGATTTACCTGAAAGTACGATGGATGCGATAAACTATCATCACGAAAGGTTCGATGGTAAGGGATATCCACTTGGACTAAAGGGAAAGGAATTGTCATTATCTACACAAATTGTGTCGTTGTCTGATGCATACGATGCTATGACGTCTGACAGACCATATAGAAAAGCAATGACTCATAGCGAAGCTATTGCTGAGCTAAAGAAATGCTCAAGCACTCAGTTTAATCCGGAACTAGTTGCACTAATCGAGAAAAACGGATTTACAACTCCAAGTTATGATAGTGCAGTTTCTGCGAATGCTATAAACTAATGAAATGTTAGAGAGACGGTACTTATATCGTCTCTTTTTTCTTTGAAATGGGGGATAATATGTCACAATATATTGCACTTTACAGAAAATTTAGACCTACGACTTTTGACGATGTTGTTGGGCAAGAGCAGGTTATTAAAGTCCTAAAACATCAAATTCAAAATAATCAAATAGGACATGCGTATCTTTTTTGTGGAAGTCGAGGAACAGGTAAGACGTCTACTGCTAAGATATTTTCTAGAGCCATTAACTGCCAAAATCCGAAAGATGGAGAACCTTGTAATGAATGTGATGTTTGTAAGGGAATTTTATCTTCTTCAATAACTGATGTAATGGAGATAGATGCTGCATCAAACAATAGTGTAGACAACATACGAACGATTCGTGAAAACGTTATTTATGCACCGACACTCGCTAAATATAAAGTATATATAATCGATGAAGTTCATATGTTATCGACTAGTGCGTTTAATGCACTTTTAAAGACTCTAGAAGAGCCCCCGGAGAATGTCATTTTTATTTTGGCTACTACTGAGCCTCATAAGATTCCGATTACTATACTTTCTCGTTGTCAGAGGTTTGAATTTAAGAGAATTACAAAGGAAGATATAGCAAAAAGACTTAGAACTGTATGTGAGAAAAATGAGGTTAAAGCGACAGACGAAGCGCTAATGGTTATAGCACAAGCAGCAGACGGAGCTTTAAGAGATGGACTTAGTTTACTTGATCAAATTATTTCGTCAGGTGTAAATGATATTTCTGAAGATATTGCTCGTGAGTTACTCGGAATTACAAAGTCATCAGTTACGTTTACGATACTAAACTGCATAGTAAATAAAGATATATCTACGGCAATTTCTACTGTGTCCGATGTTGTTAATTCCGGAAAAGATATAAAATATTTTGTGTGGGAAATAATATCTTTGGCGAGAGATATTTTGGTTTACCAAGCAACAAAGGATACAAGCTTAGTAAATAATTATTCATCGCTAGAGCAGATTGAAGCTTTATCTTCTATCCCTAAGGAGAAGTTGGCTGAGATTATTACTTATTTTTCTGAACTAGAAAACAGCATAAAGAATACAACATTTCCAAATGTTGTGCTTGAGTCTGCATTAATTTCTTTTATTTCAAATGATGGAATACCTAAGTCAAAAGTAGTACAAGTTGCTACGCAACCTGTAAACAATGTGGTTCAACCTAAAGCCACGGTACAGCAAAATGCAAATCCAATACCGGCGCAACCACAGCCAGAAAGCAATGTAGAATCAAAACCGGTACAGCAGTTTAGCCAAAGTGGAGACTGGAAAGAAGTTATAAAGCATTTAAGAGATTCTGGCAAGATGTCTTTATATGCGACTTTAGTTTCTACTACTGCAAATATTTCAGATAATACGATAACTATTAATTTTGCACAGGCTTTTGGAAAGACAGTTGTTGAAAAATCGGATAATATGGCTACTTTGAAAAATTCCATCAACGCAGTTATGGGGCGTGATTTAGCTGTTAAATGCGTAATAAATGGAGTAACGAATACGGCAGAAGATAATGTAGCTGAAAATACCTTGCTAAAATCGGGAATAGATGTTAATATTGTATAGTAAATTTAGAAAATTTAAGGAGGAAACGATATGAAAGGCGGATTTGGTGGATTTCCTGGAGGAAATATGAATAATTTAATAAAACAAGCTCAAAAGTTACAAGCAGATATGCAAAAAACACAAGCTGAGCTTGAAACTAAAGTTTTAGAAGGAAGTTCCGGTGGCGGAGCAGTTGTTGTTACTGTAACAGGTAAGAAAGAAGTTACAGGAATTAAGATAAATCCTGATGTTTTAGATGATGCGGAAATGTTACAAGATTTAGTATTAACAGCTGTGAACGACGCATTACATAAGGTAGATGAATTAACTTCAGCAGAAATGCAAAAGTTTAACATACCTAATTTACCATTCTAATTGGAGGAAGTTATGGACGCTTATTTGGCACCAATTGCTAACTTAATAGAAGAATTTGAGAAGCTTCCCGGCATAGGTCATAAGACTGCATGCCGCTTGGCTTTTCACATTTTAAATCAACCGGAGAAAAACGCACGTGAGTTTTCTAATGCTATATTAGAGGCAAAAGAAAAAATACATTTTTGTAGCACTTGTGGAAATTTAACTGATGAAGAATTTTGCCCTATTTGTAGAAATGAAAAAAGGGATAAAAATGTTATTTGCGTAGTGTCCGACGTAAAGGACTTAATGGCGATGGAAAAAACGCATGAGTTTAAGGGAGCTTACCATGTTTTACATGGAGCAATTTCTCCGATAAATGGTATTGGACCTGATGATATAAAGATTAAAGAGCTTATGTCGAGGCTTAATTCAGATGTGAGCGAGGTTATTTTAGCTACTAATTTGAACGTTGAGGGAGAGGCTACTGCAATGTATATTTCAAGGCTCATAAAGCCGATGGGAATAAAGGTTACAAGAATAGCACATGGCATACCTGTTGGTGGAGATTTGGAGTATACTGACGAGGTTACTTTAACTATGGCTCTGGAGGGAAGAAGAGAACTCTAAAAGTATGAATATTACTTGATTTTAAGCTATAAAAGTGGTAAAATGTCTATATAGGGTAAAAAATAGTTTGAAAATAGCAAACCATATGAAAATATGGGACGCAAAGCTATCGAGACTAAGGTAAATTAGTTTACTATGTCAGTCGGGTTGCCATTACTAACACGAGATAAAAACTTAATTGGCAACACGCCGATTAAGTTTTTTTGTTTACATATTAACAAACACTGTATTTATGCTAGAAAAGAACAATGTTTTAACAAAATTAATAAAAATAAAGGCTTATAACGAAAATGATATTAGAAAACTATTTTTATGATAAAAGGGAGTTTTAGATGGTGAACATTATTTCAAGGAAGGCAAAAAGAATAACTGCAAGTTTTTTAGCTGTTTGCGTATTCGCGATGGCTGTTTTGCCGTACGGAAATATTTCCTTTGCGGATACATCAATACCGGCTAGTAGTGAAACGAGCATTGACATAACTATACCTGCTAACGAGAAATTAGTAATAGGTACGGAAAAGGGAACTATAACTACTGTTGATGAGCCAAACAAAATAGAAACAACGACAGAGCCAAGTAATGAAGAAAACAAAACAGAAACAACGACAGAGCCAAGTAATGAAGAAAACAAAACAGAAACAATGACAGAGCCAAGTAATGAAGAAAACAAAACAGAAACAACGACAGAGCCAAGTAATGAAGAAAACAAAACAGAAACAATGACAGAGCCAAGTAATGAAGAAAACAAAACAGAAACAACGACAGAGCCAAGTAATGAAGAAAACAAAACAGAAACAATGACAGAGCCAAGTAATGAAGAAAACAAAACAGAAACAACGACAGAGCCAAGTAATGAAGAAAACAAAACAGAAACACCAACAGAGCCAAGTAATGAAGAAAACAAAATAGAAACACCAACAGAGCCAAGTAATGAAGAAAACAAAACAGAAACACCAACAGAGGCTAACAACGAAGAAAGTAAGATAGAAACAATGACAGAGCCAAATAACGAAGTAAACAACGAAGAAACACCACTTGAAATAGCGGGTGTCTTACTGATGAATAATGTATCATTAATGCAAAATGATAGTAGTAACAATATAGCTACCGTTTCTAATGATCCGGAAATAAGTGATTTTACAGCTAAAGTTTTAAGAGGCGAAGAAGAAGTAAATATAGGATATGCAAAACTTGGAGACACGATAGTTTTAGAATACATAGCGACAAATTGTTCAGATGCTTTGAAAGTTATTTTTGACGGGACAGAATATGTTTTAACTGATTTGACTGAAACATCTGAGATTGCATATAAAGATTTAGGAGAGAATAAATACAGCATATCTAAAGAATTAAAAGAAGAAGATACAGTAGGAACTATTGAATTTAAATTTGAAGATGGAAATATGCAATGGACTGCTGACACAAAAATAATTTATGATAATTCATTGCCAACTTTTGTATTCAATATTGAATATGGAAATTTAGGTGTCGGAACTGCTGTAATTAATGGTACACCAAAGGATAATAACAATATTGCAGATGTAAGTGTGTATAAAGATGAGGCTTGGAATTCAATTAGTGGAGTTAAATCCGGAGAAACATTTAAGTATACGGTAAATGCAAAAGGGACATATAAATTTAGAGTTACAGATATTGCTGGAAATAGTTTGGAAAAGGATGTTGTAATCGAAAACGGTAACGAAGGAATGATTGTTAGAAAGTTACCGAACAAGACAACATATTTGAAAAACGAAGAAATTTTGCTAGATGGCGGATATTTAAAAATCACCAATACATTTGGAGAGGCGGTAACTACTGACCCGAACACTGACTTGGTTTGTTTCTGTGAGGAAGGATGCGATTGTGCAGTAGATGGTGGTTGTGCCCCAAATAATGGATGCCAAAATTCTGATTATGTAATTCCTATGACTTTAGCGACAGTTGTTTCTATTGAGGAAGTAAGTACAGAGGGAATAGACACTACTAAAAAGGTTACTTTAGCATATGACGTATATAAGCCTACATTTGAAATTATTATAAAAGACATCAATAAATATAATATAACAATGGATCCAAGTTCCGGAAAATTGTTTGAAGATGATGAGATAACAATTAATGTAGAAATAACCAAGGCAACAGAAGATGTAGCAGATATAACAGAGAAATATTATACTTGGTCTACATTGCCGGATAATACAGGAAATGAAGTGTATACGGCATCTTTTATCGGAACTGTTCAAGATGAAAGCGATAATGCTGGAACTGCAATAGATGGCGTATTTACATATTCTAATATTTTAGACGATAGTGGCAATAATGTTGATTCCGGATTGCATTGGGAATATAAAGATGAGATGTATAGGTCTGGTAATATCAGTTATGGTAAAGATGAAATAACTTCACAAAAGAGAATAACGATAGATAGTGGAGATACAGACGGAATTATAGCATTTGAATATATGACAAATTCTCCTTCTGGTGACGTTTTAATAGTTTCTGTAAATGGAGAAGAAGTTTTAAGACGTGATGGTAAGTATTCTTGGCAGAGTTTTTCAAAGAAATTTAATGCCAATGCGGATGGTAAATATGTTATAGATTTATGCTTTTCTAGAAGTGGTGTGACTTCTGGTAGTAGCAATAACTATGTTGCAATAAGAAATCTTACTTTTACCGGTGAAAAGCAATGGAAAGAATTACAAAATGATATCGTTAAATTACTTGGTACAGATGTAGTTGGTAAGAATAACTATTTGTACATAAAGGCAGTAAACGCTAATGGCGAAAGTGCTATTGAATATTCAGGTAATTTTGAGTATCAATCGGCACTAAGAAAGATATTTATAGAAACAGTCCCTAATAATACCGTTTACTATGTTCAAAAAGACGAAACAGATTCTAATAAGTATCTAAAGAGTACATCTTCTATTGTGACCGGTGGAGAAATAACTCTAGAATATGACAAAGGAAGTTCAAAAATTCCTATGTCAATTGCTGATAATTACGGTAATGAGGTTCTTAATAGTAATGTTACAGTGTCTGCTCGTCCGTTAAAGAATTTGGGTGATGGGGCGTTAAACTCTACTGAATGGTATAATACCATAGATTTAAGATATCCGGGAGTATGGGATATAAGAGTTTCATATAGTGAAGATGGAGTTAAAACATTCTTTGATTATTATACTATAACTGTTAACTACAATGAAACTGACGGAAAAGCAATACTTAATGCAAGAGATGTAAAAGTTAATAAGCCCGAAATTGTAAATGGAATGGTGCCTGTGAAATGGGTCGAGGTAACTAGAGAAGTTGTTGAACTAGTTGATGAGGCTGATAGCCAAGTTATGAATTCGGAGAATGTGACTGAGGGATTTTGGATAACAACTACTGAATATGACACGGAATGGTATGATTATAGCTCAAGTTCAAGGTTATGGGCTAATATTATGCTAAAAGATGACATTGCTATAAGGGAAGTAATCGAACCTAAAAATAGCAAATGGACACTTAATAATTTAGCCGGCAAGAGAATAGATGCTTACGGAAGTATGTTTGTATGGATACCTAGATTTTCATATAATTATTCTGAAGGTGGTATTTTTAGTGTTACTTGGTCTAATGGTACAATTGATTCCTTGACAAATTCTTCATCTGCCTTTTCGTATGATAGCAAAGAACTTACCGGTTTTTGGATGGGTAAGTATGAGGCAAGTGATAATGGAGGATTAGTTGGTGTAAAGCCATATTTAAATTCAAACTTTGGAAGTGGCAACGAATCAAATTATACTGGGATAACTATGGAAGGAGCTTATCGAAATTCTAAAGATATGCTTGAAAACAGCTCAAGTGAATATGGGATTAGTGGTGCGACTTTAAGTCACTTAGTTACTATGGCTGAATGGGATGCGATATGTATATTAGCGATGAGCAATGAAGGTTATGCAATTTCACCAAGTAAAAATAGTTTTATCAACGGAGCCAATTCATATTCTGGTTATAATGGTAATGAAAAGGCAGATTCTAATGAAAATTCGAAAAGCAGTACGACATTCAATATGTCAGGTGTATTCGATATGCATGGAGGAGCTATTGAAATAGTTTCGGTTAATGTATGTGACAATACTGTAGTTGGAAAAGATATAGATTTTCTTCCGTCTGTAGAATTAGATGACATAAAGGGTATGAACAACTGGTTGGTATCTAAATTGGCTGATGAGTGGGGAATAGAGTCGACTGAGTGGAGCGATTCCCTAGTAAACGAAGATGAGGTAACAATAGAAGAAAACAATGGTATGAAATATGAATTTATTGTTGCAAGTGATGCAGAAGTTGTTTTACGTGGAGATTCTTACTATGATAATGGGACTACATGCGATGATGGAATTTTTACCACTTGGATTGATAACTGTGCATATATAGTTGATTCTACCCCTATCGGTTTTAGACCTAGCATTTTAATCACAGAAGAGACTATTTATGAAGAACCTAAAATTACTGTTGTTAATTTAGCTGTAAAAACTTATAAGGATGGAAATCTTGTAGATAAAAATAATGTTTATGCAAGTGCTGGTGATGCTGTTCAACTTACCCTAAAACTTGATAAAGACCAAATGAATATTTCTGACGTTATCATAAATGGAAAAGAACCTACAAGTAGTATTCCTGAACTTAGTGCCGAGAGTTCTGCGCAAGAGTGGATTCTTACTTATAAGGTAGAAGAAGGAGATACCAATGGTGCAGTTCAGATTTCTTATAAATATAAGATTCAAGGAAAGAGTGAATGGGAAGGTGGACCTAACGATGTAAATACGGTTTATGTCGATACCACTCCTGGAGACGCTGATATTGGATTGTCTAATGACAAGAAAAAGGTTGAGATAACTGTAATTGCCGGGAATGAAGGCGATTCCGGCGTTAAGGTTATTAAGGTAGAAAAAAGAGAAGAGGGAGAAGAGGAGCCGGGTAGCGATTTCTTTGGAGATGGTGGAGAAATTGTCGACTTAGGAGATGGTGGAAAGGGAAGTGTTGATATAACTGGTCCGGGAATATATTATGTATATATCGAGGATGAAGCCGGGAATACGATTATAAAGAAAGTTATCATAACTTCCGGAACAGGCGAAGGGGAATTTGATATTAATGATATTATACCTAAGCTTGAAAATATGACCTTATCAGTATTAAAGGATGGAAACTATGTTACAAATGTTGAATGCGTTAAAAGACTTGATACTGTAAAGGTAGATATGACGTTTGATCAAGAGCTTACAGTTGGACCTATTGTATATATTTTAGGTGAAAAGGCAACTGTTAGTGGGGATGAAAACAATAAAAAATTATGGATGGCTACGTGTAATAGGGTAGGTAACCAGTACGCATATGAAGATATTCCTATTACTATTAGCGATTATGAATATTATGGAAATAAGGGCGAGACAATTATTGAAACATTTGATGATTTAAATGTAGATGGAACAGAAGGTGTTACAATTCCTTACGACGGTAGTCTTGTGAAGGCGAATATTAGTGGCCCTACTTTGTTTAATAAGAACGGTGAAACATGGGAAATTGTTGAGAATTTGGAAGCCGGAAAGGATATAGCATTAGAGTATGTTGTTACATTTAGTGATCCGATATATACAAGAGAAAATATTGAAAGACCAGGATTGAGTAATTTAGAGGCTCCTAGTATAAATATATTGCCAAGCAATATAGCTGTTACTACTGATAACATGACTGCTGATATAAGTGTTAGCACATTTACGGATTCTAATACAGGAAATGAAGTGCCGGAAAAGCGGATTGTTAGATTTGAAAATGTAACCGGTGAAGGAAGATTTGGATTTAGTATTGCAGGTGCAAAATATAGTGATGATTTAAGCACGTTTACAAATTATGTTGCACAGGATAAATACGGTAATCCTAATGAACAATTTAGCACTAGTGGCATGGGTGAGGCTAATACACCTATAATAGATACACATTCTCCTGAATTAACTAGTGTATCTATTTACAGCGATAATGAGAATTCTAAGTTCGCAAAAAATGGGAATACGATTACTGTTAAATTTGCAATGTCTGAGGAATTAGGTACATTACCAACAGTTACGATATTTGCAAATGATGTTGAGACTAATTACGTAGATGGTTTCTATGTTGCAGAATATTTAATTCCGAGTGATGCGGAGTATACTGAGGGGATCGTGTCATTTAGTGTTTCTAATTATAGCGATGTGTCTGGAAATGTTGGAAGTACGCTTACGCAGGATGATTTAAATTCCTCGGAAAATGTTATATACGATATAACTGCTCCTACTATAGCTATAAATCCGAATGGTGGCGAATTTACGGATACGACTGTTGCCGTTACGCTTACTGATTCTCCTGCAGGCGTTAAAGATAGTATTTTGAAATACTATTGGAACACCGAGGCGGCTGAGCCTGAAATAGCTGATAGTGCATGGAGTTTGGCTACGATTTCACAAAATAATGCAGTTATTTCCAGCCCAACTGGATTGAATGCGTCTAGGTATTTAATTATAAAGGGGATTAGTGACAATTCCGGTAACGTATCTAGTACATTTATAAGTAATGAGTTTGTATTTAGTAATGTGGTGCCTACTTTGGAAATAAGCGAACCTAGTGTTGAATACACTAAGAGTGGCGATGTTAGCTATATAGTTACTTATTATGATGCAAGTAGCGTGAACTTGACTTTAGACAAGATAAATCTTATAAAGACAGGAACGGCTGATTTGAATTCTGAGACCGGTACTATTACGATAAGCGGTGAAGGGAATGGTACAAGAACTGTTACTATTTCAAACTTGGTTGGCGATGGTACAATCGGAATTGAAATTTTGCCTGGTAGTGCTTCAAGTTCTGCTAGTGTTAATGATAGAGAAACAGTAAGGAGTTCGACATTTGGTGTTGATAATACTGCTCCTACAATAACTTTTGCACCTGAAAATAGTCCTACTGCGTTAGTTTCTCTTGCAGTTAATGTTACTGTTTTAGATCCGATTTCAAATAATGTAAGTTCGGGACTTGCTACAAGTGGTATAAAGTATGCATGGAGTAATGATGGTGTAAATGCACCAACTGAATGGACAGATTTTACATTAGTAAATAGTGTGGCTAGTGTTGATGCTCCTAGCGAAAATGGCGATTGGTACTTATGGATTAAGGCGTTAGAGGATAATGTTGGAAATACTGCAGAAAATGCTGTTGGCGGCTTGTATAAGATTGATATTGCTGAACCTTTGATTGAAGTTACTTCTATTTATACAAATAATACGATAAATACTATTGCTAACAACGGTAATGTGATTACAATAGAAATGCTTTCCAATAAAGATTTGGTTACTAAACCTACTGTTACAATTAATTGTGGAAATGATGTCAGAACTGTTTTGGAGGAGAATGTTACAGGAAGTGCAAGGAACTGGATTGCAACGTATACGGTGCCGACAGATGAGGCAACTTGGATAAATGAGACTGTTTTAGGATATTCTATTTCAAATTATGTTTGCGGAAGCGGATATACGGGTGCTACTGTTGCAAATGCTAATTCGGGAATAATGTATAAGAGTCATTATGAAGTTATTATTACGACTTCTCCTAATACTGTTATTGATGATACTGATCCGGACAATTTAATTACAACTCCGGGTATTGTAAACGGAGCTGGGGATTATAATGCTGGCGCTAGTGTAACTATAACTGCTACTCCGGCAAATGGATATAGGTTTGATAGATGGACTGTTATGGGTGTTAGCGGATTTACAGATTTAACTTCTACTGAGCAGACGTTTACAATGCCTAATGGTAATGTAATGGCGGTTGCTAACTTTGTAAAAACATGGACAGTAGTATTTAAGGGTTATGATGGAGAGGTATTATCTACTCAAGTCGTAGATAATGGAAGTGCAGCGATTGCGCCGACGGCTCCTTCTAGAAGTGGTTACAGCTTTTCTGGTTGGGAATCGACTCCAAGTGATGCTAATTTCTTAAATGCAAATTGTGATATGGAGCTAGTTGCGACGTATTCGAGAAAGACGTATACAATTACTGCGTATGCCGGAAGCAATGGTACTATTAGCCCAGCAGGAAGTGTAACTGTAAGTTATGGAGCTAATAAAAGATTTAACATTTCTCCTAATAATGGCTACAAGATTTTAGATGTAATTGTGGATGGTGTGAGTCTTGGGGCTGTTAATACATACTTATTTGAGGATGTAACTTCAAACCACACAATTCATGTTACATTTACTGAGGATGTTAGATATGAATTAGAGGGCGAATGGTATTATGATAATATTGAGCTTGTCACGGATAGCCCAGAATATGTATTTAGAAGTAGAGAAACTTTAGATGAATACGAGGATGCAAGTACTATTATAACGATAGAGAATCCTTATAGCGTAAATGTAAGTTTTGAGTATATCTTAAATGCAAGAAATGACGCGATGTTTGGTATTACTATCAATGGCAAACCGCTAAGAAGAGTAATAGAAAGTACGGATACTTGGACTGAATTTAACGAAACGGTTGAACCGGTGGATGGAAAGATTGTTATTGGTTTAACATACAGTAAAGGTGAAAATCCTACTGCTGATGAAAGTTTCTTAGATTTAGCTGCAATTAAAAATTTAGTAGTTGAATAGAAAGTAAAAAATGGCTAGAAACTTAATTAAGGTTTCTAGCCATTTTTTGTGATTTATTTTACGCTTTTGTTTCTTCTTTTTCTGTTGATTCTAATTCAGAGATTATTTTTGCTTTTTTTTCTGATTTTGGTGGAGTTGTGTCAAAGTTTTTATCTATTTTATCGCCTTTTTCTTTTAACTTTTCCATTTCTTCCATTATGCATTTACCAGCGAATAAGCAACCTTCTTCGCTTGAAAATTGTTTCACGTAAGCGTCTCCGTTAAGCTTTGCGGAAGATGTTAATTTTAATGTGTTGTCACAGTGTACGTCTCCGTCTACTGTTCCTTCTAGAACTAAATTCTTGGCGGTTACTTTCCCAAGTACAACGCCTGTTTCACCAATTAATACATCTCCGTCAACGTCAATTGCTCCGTTTATTTTTCCGTATATTTTCAAACTGCCACTGGTTTTTAGACCGCTTTCTATGATACAATTACCGGATATAACAGTTTCTTTTTTATTAATTTTCTTAAAAAACATATAGAATCATCCTCTCTATTTTTTCCGTTTTCATCATACTACAAAAATACCTAAATATTCAAGTGAAAATTTTGTGATTTTTGTGGAAAATTTCTTGGTAATATGATAAAGTATTATTGGTGAATGAGGTTTTATGAGAGGACTGTTCATTTATGATGATTGAATTTTCTAATGTGCATAAACGCTATGATGGTGGTGTTGAGGCGTTAAATGGCGTTAATCTAAGGATAGATAAGGGCGAGTTTGTATTTTTAGTAGGCCCTTCTGGTTCGGGCAAGTCTACTTTACTAAAGTTAATGATTCGTGAGGAAGAGGCTGATTCCGGTACGATTTTACTTAATAATTACAAGGTTCACAGTATGAAACCTAGATATGTTCCTTTTTTAAGAAGAAGTATAGGAATTGTGTTTCAGGATTTTAGATTACTTCCGGACAAGACAGTATATGAAAATATTGCTTTTGCAATGCGTATAGTAAGAAAACCTGCTAGATACATAAGAAAGCAGGTGCCGATGTTACTTAGTTTGGTTGGGCTTAGTTCTAAGTCAAACAGCTTACCACATGAATTATCCGGTGGAGAGCAACAGAGAATTGCTATGGCAAGGGCACTAGCTAACAATCCGTCTGTTTTAATTGCAGATGAGCCTACCGGAAATTTGGACCCTGAAAATGCTTGGGAAATCATGAGGATTTTAAATGAAATTAATATGCGAGGGACTACCGTTGTTGTTGCTACTCATGCTAAAGATATTGTTGATACTATGAAGAAAAGGGTTGTGGAGCTTGAAAAGGGTAGGATTACAAGAGACCAATACAGGGGTAATTATTAAGGCTCTAGGAGGTTAATAAAGTGGGAACACTGTTTTATTTGATTAGTCAAGGCTTTGAAAATGTGTGGAAGAATAAGCTTATGTTTATTGCGTCCGTTTTAATAATTTCTACGTCTATGATAACACTCGGAATATTTTCTATTGTTGGTGAAAATGCTAAGGCTTTTGTTAGCGATATGAAGGCTGACCAGACGATGATTGCTTTTTTGGATGAAGATGTTGATGAGGCACGAATTAAGGCGATAGAGAAAACTATTTCTGAAATATCCGGAGTTACCGAGATTACACACGAAACTAAAGAGGAAGCTTTAAAAAATGCTCGTGAGCAATATTTTAACGAAAGTACTATAGATTTCACTGCAGGTTGGGATGATAATAATTTATTTACTGATTCGTTTGCTATTAATGTTGCTGATTTAACTCGTGCTGATGATATTAAAACCAAAATTGAAGATATTAGTGGTGTTAGAAATGTGAGATTCGATGAAGATATTTTTGCTTTTATAAATAAGGCGTCTGAAGCTGTCCAAATGGTTGTTATGATTGTGTTTATTTTATTGGTTGCCGTATCTTTGTTGGTTATTTCCAATACAATTAAATTAGTTTTACATTCAAGACGTAAAGAGATAAATATTATGAAATATATTGGCGCGACTGATGCGTTCGTCAAGACCCCGTTTATGATTGAAGGAATAATTGTCGGTGTTGTCGGTGCATTTCTTTCTTGGGCATTGACTATGCCGATGTATTCTGCTCTTCAAAACCTTGTTGCTGATTCGGCTTTAAGTTTTCCATGGGTGGATTTGAGTCAAAAGATTTTATACACGAACTTGATTATTGGGGTTGGAATTAGCTGTATTGCTTGTATGATTTCAATTAAGAAATATTTGAAGGTTTAATATTTTTGACAAGGATGTGATACTTATGAAAAAATTTGTTTCAATTGTTGCTGCTTTATCTATGATTGGGAGTTGCTCATATGTTTGGGCTGTTACGGAGGATGAATTAAAAGCTCAACTTGATAAGAATAATAATGCAATCGAGGCTAAGACTTCTGAACTTAATCAAGTAAAAAACAAGAAGAAAACTTTGCTAGAAGAAATTGAGGATTTGGATGTCGAGATGAATAAGGCACAAAAAGAACTAAATGATATTCAAGACCAAATTAATTCATTAAACAGTGAAATTAAGAGTAAGCAAAAGAGTATTGATGAAGCAAATAAGAAACAGGAAGAAGAAGAAATATTACTTCAAAAGCGAATTCGGGCTATGTATGAAAATGGAGAAGTTACATATATAAAGATCTTGATGGATTCTACTAGCATTTCTGATTTTATAAAGAGGTGTGAGCTTACTGATAGAATGGTTGAGGCTGATAAAGAGTTATTTAGCAGTCTTACTACATTAAAGACGCAAATTGCTGAAGAAGTTAAGTCGCTTGAGGAAAATAAAGTGGTTGTTGAGGCTGCTAAACGAGTGGAAAGCGAAAATAAGCAAAAACTTGCTACTTCTAGAAGTGCTAAAGATTCTAGAGTTAAGTTACTTGAAAAAGATGTGGCTGAACTTCAAAAACAACTTGATAAAGAGTTGGAAGAATCTCAAGCTATTGAACGTCAATTGCGAGAACTTAGCGGAATTAGTACGGTTGTTTCTAAGAATGAAGATTTTATTTGGCCTGCTGCCTATTCTAAGGTTATTACTTGTAAGTATGGTCCTAGAATACATCCTATTACAAAGAAAAAAGGAACTCATACTGGTGTTGATATAAGAGCTACTTTAGGAAGTAATATTTATGCTGCTGCTTCCGGTCAGGTTATAAAGGCTTGTTATAATACAGCATATGGCAATATGATTATTATTGATCATGGCAATGGAATTACTACTTTATATGGTCATGCAAGTAAGTTAATTGTTAATGTTGGAGATACTGTAAAACAGGGAGATATAATTATGAAGGCTGGCAGCACAGGATATTCTACGGGGCCACATCTTCATTTTGAGGTTAGAAAGAACGGAACACCTCAAGACCCTAAGAATTATTTGGATTATACAGGCGTAACATTTAAATAGAAGATATTAAATGAATTGGGAGATAATATGAAAAATAAACGAATTACTTTAATAGGACTTATTTTTTTAGTAGTAATTACTTCGATTACTACTTTGCTTTTATCCGGCATTTCTAACATATGGCTTACCGGCAAAGTTTACGGGTATACGGCCGATGAGATGAAGTTTATAAATAAATTAATGGCTTCAAAGGAGCTTTTGAGTGAAAATTTTTATGGAGAAGTAACTGATGAAAAGATATATGATGGTGCTATGTCGGGAATGCTTGCTGCACTAGATGATCCTTATACTTCTTATTTAGATAATAAACAAAATGAAGAATTGATGGAAATAACTGAGGGAAAGTACGAGGGAATTGGTGTTGTTATATCTGCTAGTGTAAAAGAGAAATCTGATGTGACTATTATCGGGATTGTTAAGGATTCTCCTGCTGAGAAGGCGGAGCTTATGCTAAATGATAAGATTGTTGCTATAAATGGAGAAGAATGTATTAATTTATCACTTACGCAAGTGGCTGAGAAGATGAAGGTTAAGGCAGGCACGACTATTGCTCTTTCCATTGATAGAGATGGTGAAAGGCTAGAAAAAAATATTACGACTGAGGCTATTGTGTTTAAGAGTGTTTATTCTGAAAATATGAATGGAATAGGTTACATTCAAATTTCATCTTTTGATGAGAATACAGGTAGTGAGTTTACTGATGCATATAATAAATTAAGAGAAGAAAATATAACTGGATTAATTGTTGATGTCAGAGATAATGGTGGTGGAATTTATGATGAAGTAATAAAAATTGCAAAAATTCTTGTGCCTAAGGGATTAATCGTATATACTGAGGATAAAGATGGTAACAGAAAAACTGATAATTCTGATGGAGAAGGAATTGATATTCCATTGGTTGTGCTTGTTAATGAAGAGTCAGCTAGTGCGTCTGAGATTTTGGCTGGTGCTGTTAAAGACAGAGGTTGCGGTACTTTGGTTGGGAAGAAAACTTATGGCAAGGGTGTTGTGCAAGGTTGGTATATGATTGGGGACGGTACTTCAATTAAGCTTACCATTGCAAAGTACTTTACGCCGAGCGGTGTTTGTATTCAAGACATAGGAATCGAACCTGATGTAGAGATCGAGAATACTAGTGCATATAAAGATTTACAGCTGGAAAGAGCTATTAAATTATTGGAACAATAGATGGGGGATAGAAATGCAACAAGATAAGAATGTTAATTCCGGAAAATTTTCTATGATTAAAAAGATTAACAGTAAAAATATTTTGAATATTATAAGAAAGAAAGGGCCTATTTCTAGGAGTGAGATTGCCGAGATTACAGGTCTTACTCCTGCGACTATAACTAATATTACTAGTGAACTTATTGATAATAATTTGATTGTAGAGGGCGAGTCTGGGGATTCAAGTGGTGGAAGGAAGCCTATAATGCTAAGAATTAGATGTGATTATTATAGGGTTATTGGTGTGTATTTGGGCTCTAGAAAAATAAAAATAATAGCTTCTGATTTGATGGCGAATACTAAATATAAGAAAGAAATTCCTTATGGGAAAAAGCCTTTGACTGCGGATGAAGCTTTAGAAATTATAAAAAATGAGATTTTAAGCATTAATGAGAAGTATTTAGCTAAGGGGAAAAAGGTTGTCGGTGTTGGTATTGGTATTCACGGATTAGTTGATAGCAACAAGGGTGTTTCTATATTTGCACCAAACTTGGGATGGAGAAATATAAGTATAGTTGAAATGCTTGAAAAGGCTACTAATATACCTGTATATATTGATAACAATACTAGAACTATGGGACTTGGTGAAAGATGGTTTGGAACCGGCAAGAATGTTTCTAGCTTCTTCTGTTTAAATGTTGAATATGGTATTGGTGGAAGCTTATTTATTGCGGATAATTCTTTTTCGGGTGTATCATTTGGGGCTGGAGAAATAGGACATACTACTGTTGATGTAAACGGAGAAGTATGTAGTTGCGGAAATAGGGGATGTTTAGAAACTATTGCTTCCGTTAAAGCTTTAACTAAAATGGCATTTGAAGGATATAATGAGCATAAAAATTCTCCTATTTATGATGGACAGGATATTACTTCGGCAGATGATATTTTGCCTGAAAAGATTTTTGAATCTGCACGAATGGGGGATGACTTTGCTATAAGCTTAATTAGAAGAATAGGCGAAAATATTGGTATAGGTATTGCTAATATAATTAATACCCTTAATCCTGAACTTGTAATTATAAACGGTGGAATTATTTCTACCGGTGAAATATTGCTTGATCCTATTGTGGAAACTGTAAGAAAGAAAGGATTTTCAAATTCGGTTAATGCTACGGATATTGTGTTATCTAAGCTAGGAAATGTGGCTTGTTTGAAGGGCGCGGTGGTTTTAGCTACTCAGCATATTTTCGATAATCCCGAATTAGCAAAGAAATAGAACGACATATTTGCCGTTCTTTTTTTGTGGCTTAGTAGCTATAAACTTTTTAATTCTTTTAATTTTTCGTTATCTCCGATTACGACTACGGTGTCATTCTTGTTAATAACTGTGTTTGCGTTAGGGAAAACGTTTGGTTTGCTTGAAACGGATTCAATTGCAATAACATTTACGCCATATCTGTCTCTTGGGGATAGTTCTCCTAAAGTTTTATTTATCCATTCTTTTGGAGCGGTTATAGAGCCTATGCTGTAGTTTGAAGAGATATCTACTAAGTCATATATATTTTTATGACTTAACGAATGAGCTAGTTTTTTACCCATGTCATATTCGGGCAATACTACTTGGTCTGCTCCGACTTTTCTTAAAATTTTTGCGTGAAGCTCACTTTGTGCTTTTGCAATTATATTTTTTGCTCCATGTTCTTTTAGTAAGACTGTAATCATAACGCTGGATTCTTGGTTGTCTCCGATAGCAACTATACAGCTATCATAACTGTCTACTCCGATAGATTTAAGAAAATCTTCATCTGTAGAATCGGCTTGTACTGCGTGAGTTAGATAAGAGGAGGCTTCAGTGACTAGCCTTGGGTTTTCATCTACTCCTAGAACTTCATAGTTTAACTCTGTTAGTTCCTTTGCACAGCTTTTTCCAAATTTTCCTAGCCCTATTACTAAAAATGATTTCATAATTGTTCACTCCCTATTAAATTTTAGCCTACAGATATTTTCCCGTCGGAATATTTGTAAGTGGATTTCTTTATTAATTGCTTTTGCGAAAAGGCAAGTACCATTGTAAGTGGTCCTAGACGTCCGAAAAACATTATTACAAGCAGTGTAAGTTTGGAGACGGTATTTAGTGAAGCGGTAATACCAGTTGCTATGCCTGTTGTAGAAAAAGCAGAAGTTGCCTCAAAAAAGGCAGATAAAAGAGATAAATCATCGTTATCTATAAGCAATACAAATGTTCCTATTGAAATTAATAAAAGTGCAAGCAAAAATATACACATTGATTTAAATATGATTTGATGTGGTATATTATTTTTCATTATTTGCACATCTTCGTGTCCCATCATAAAGAATATTGCTGTTAAAATCAAAATTGAAAATGTAGTAACTTTTATTCCGCCTGCGGTTGAGCCCGGAGCACCACCTATAATCATAAGAAGAATTGTTAAGAAGTTTGTGCTTTCCTTAAGATTCTTTGCATCTATTGATGCAAAACCGGCAGTACGCGGAGATACTGAGTTGAAAAATGAATTTGTGAGTTTTAAGTTAAAAGGCATATCTGCAATTGAGCTTGTATTATTTACTTCAAATACAAAGAATAGGAAAGTACCTAATGCGATTAATATTCCTGTAGCAATCAAAACTATTTTTGAGTGTAATGTGTATTTTTTAAAATTGAATTTATTTTCCCATATGTCTTTCCAAACAACAAATCCAAGTCCACCAATTATAATTAACATAGCGAGAGTTGTTAAAACGGTAGGGTTATTAGCTAGGGATACGATACTTTGAAATTGGTAGTTTTTTGTGCCGAGTATGTCAAATCCTGCGTTACAAAAGGCAGAAACTGATAAAAATATACTTTTCCATATTCCGCCTAGTCCCCATATCGGATAAAACTCTTTTAATAGCAGCAATGCGCCTATTAATTCTATTGATAGTGTTATAACTAGTATTTGAAAAAACATATTTGCTGTTTCACTTAACGACGGACTGTTAATTGCTTCTTGCATGGTTAGTCGTTCTTTTAGATTTATTTTCCTTTTCGTAATAAGGGCAAATATTGAAAAAAGAAACATTATTCCAAGTCCACCTATTTGAATTAAAAATAGTATTACTCCTTGCCCAAATCCTGACCAGGTTGTAGCCGTATCTTTTACAATTAGTCCCGTCACACATACAGCTGAGGTTGATGTAAATAGCGCATCAAGAAAAGATATTTTTTGCGGGCCATTGTGTGAGATGGGTAGTTTAAGTAACAGCGCACCTATTAAAATTGTTAATAAAAATCCGAGAATAATTATCTGTGCAGG
This sequence comes from bacterium, assembly GCA_963635575.1. Lineage (GTDB taxonomy): Bacteria > Bacillota > Clostridia > TANB77 > RGIG9151 > RGIG9151. The sequence continues at coordinate 20,659 of CAVHFU010000006.1, forward strand.
AGTTATTTTATTTCTTATTCTAACACTTATTGGTAGTTTCATTAAAAAGTATACTTCCTTTCTAAAAAGTAATTTTCACAAAAAATAGCTCTGCTATTCTGTATAAAACTAAATAATACTTTAGTCTTTCAAAATAAGCAGAGCTATTCTCTACAAAAGTGTATCTGTTATTTAGTTTTCTTCAATTTCTTCTTCTTCTTCATCTGTAACTTTCGCAATGCTTACAAGTTGAACACCTTCAGGCATTCTCATAAGTGTAACGCCTTGAGTATTTCTACCTAAAACGCTTACGTCTTTAACTGCAAGACGTATGATAGTTCCGTCTGAACTAATTAAAATAATATCATCATTTTCTTTAACAATCTTTATTCCAACAACTTCACCGGTTTTATCAGTAATCTTATAAGTAAGAACACCTTTTCCGCCACGAGTTTGAACTCTATATTCTTCAACCTCAGTACGTTTTCCAAAACCATTTTCAGTAATTGCAAGTAAACATACATTATCGGAAACGATAGGCTCCATACCTATAACATAGTCATTATCACCAAGGTCAATACCACGAACACCTTGAGAAACACGGCCGATAGGTCTTACATCTTTTTCGTCAAATGTTATAGATAAACCATGTCTAGTTACCATTACAACTTTGTTTGAACCGTCTGTTAATCTTACATCGATTAATTCATCGTTTTCACGTAATGTAATACCTTGAAGACCAGCCTTTCTTATATTTGCATATTCCATAAGGTTTGTTTTCTTAATAACACCATTCTTAGTAGCCATTAGTAAGTATGCATCATCTGTATACTCAGCAATAGGAATAACAGCAGTAATCTTTTCGCCAGCTCCAAGTTGAAGTAAGTTAACGATTGCTGTACCTTTAGCTTGACGTCCGGCCTCAGGTACTTCATAAGCTTTTAATCTGTATGTTTTACCTGTGTTTGTGAAGAATAAAATGTAGTGGTGTGTAGAAGAAATAAAGATGTTTTCAACAAAGTCTTCTTCACGAGTAGTAATTCCTGTAATTCCTTTTCCGCCACGCTTTTGACTTCTATATGTGTCAGCAGGTAATCTCTTAATGTATCCAAAGTGTGTAAGTGTAATTACACAATCTTCTTCCTTAATTAAATCTTCAATATCAATATCATCAGCAGAAGCTTCTAGTGCAGTTCTTCTAGGGTCAGCAAACTTAGCTTTAATTTCAAGTAATTCGTCTTTAATGATCTTATAAACTAAAGTTTCACTACTTAAAATCTCCTTGAAGTACTTAATTCTTTCTACTAATTCATTATATTCAGCTTCGATTTTTTCTCTTTGCAAACCTGACAAGGTCTTAAGACGCATATCCAAAATAGCTTGTGCTTGGATATCAGTAAGACCAAAACGCTCCATTAATTTTTCTTTAGCATCATCATAAGAAGCACGAATAATCTTAATAACTTCATCGATGTAATCAAGAGCTATTTTTAATCCCTCTAAGATATGAAGTCTAGCTTCAGCCTTAGCTAAATCAAATCTTGTACGTCTTAAAATGATATCTTTTTGGTGGTCGATGTAAAGGTCAATGCATTGTCTTAAATTTAAGATTTGAGGCTTTTTATCAACAAGAGCAAGCATAATAGCACCGAAAGTATCTTGCATTTGAGTATTTTTATAAAGTTGATTTAATACAACATTTGCATTTGCATCTCTCTTTAACTCAATAACAATTCTCATACCTTCTCTATCTGATTCATCACGTAAATCAGAAATGCCTTCAATTCTCTTATCCTTAACAAGATTAGCAATGTTTTCAATAAGACGAGCCTTATTAACTTGGTAAGGAAGTTCTGTAACAATAATTCTTTGTTTGTTGCCAAGTTCCTCAATTTCTGCTCTTGCACGAACTATAATACGTCCACGACCTGTAGTATAAGCATTTCTAATACCTTCTTTACCCATTATAATACCACCGGTAGGGAAGTCAGGTCCTTTAACAATCTTCATTAAATCTTCAATAGTAACATTATCTTCATCAATAACCTTAACTATACCATCAACAATTTCACCTAAGTTGTGAGGTGGGAAGTTTGTAGCCATACCAACCGCAATACCGGAAGAACCGTTAACAAGTAGGTTAGGAAATCTAGCAGGTAAAACATCAGGTTCTTTTAATGTATCATCAAAGTTAGGAACAAAATCAACAGTTTCCTTATCTATGTCACGCAACATTTCTAATGTAATCTTAGACATTCTTGCTTCTGTGTAACGCATAGCAGCAGGGCTATCGCCGTCTACTGAGCCAAAGTTACCGTGACCATCAACTAGCATATAACGAAGTGAGAAGTCTTGTGCCATACGAACCATACTGTCATAAACAGCAGCATCTCCATGTGGGTGGTACTTACCTAAAACATCACCGACAAGACGAGCAGATTTTCTGTAAGGCTTGTCCGGAGTCATATTAAGCTCATTCATAGAGTACAAAATTCTTCTGTGAACAGGCTTTAGACCATCTCTAACGTCAGGCAAGGCACGAGCAACGATAACACTCATGGCATAATCTATATAAGATTTTTTCATTTCACTTTCAATACCGACATCAATGATTTTTTCTTCAATTTCTGTATTTTCGTTATCCATAAATCCAAATCCTTTCATAAATTAACGCAATTAATTCAAAATTTTTTAAAACTCTTTCAAACACAGTTATTATATTATAAGAAGCCAATAAATGCAAGGTTTTTTAGTGCCAAAATTAACAAAAAAACGGTGATTTTATGTAATGAAAAATGTTGCTCAAATACGCATAAAATCTAGCATTCAAAAAGTTTACATAAAATTAAAAAACTTTTCAAAAAACTATTAAGTATTTCCCTAATGTGTCGATATATATTATGAACGGGTAGAGTACCAAACTCGAATTCCGGATAGACATAATAATCAAGGAAGATTTTCAGTGTTCACGGACGAATACTTATGAAGAGAAACTAAAGTTAGGGATAGAATATCCTTAGCTTCTAGTTACTTAGATCCGGAATTCTGAGGATGATGCATTTATCTGTTTTTTGTTTTAAAAAAATAAATAGAAAGGAGGGGAAAAAATGCGAATCAATACAAATGTAATGGCCTTAAACGCACAAAATATGCTGTCTAAAAATCAAAATAGCGTGGAAAAATCAGTAGGACGACTATCCTCGGGTTTAAGGATCAACGGAGCTTCCGATGATGCAGCAGGACTCGCTATCAGTGAAAAAATGCGTGCACAAATCAAGGGCTTGGGAAAAGCACAAGATAATGCACAAGACGGTATATCGTTATTACAGACTGCAGAAGGTGCCCTGCAACAAACTACCGACATTCTTCAAAGAATGAGAGAGCTTGTTATTAAGGCGCAAAACACAGGCGTATTGACGGAGGACGACAGAACTTCAATTACCAATGAATTAAGCACATTAAGAGACGAAGTTGACCGAATCGGCGTATCAACAACATTTAACGGCAAGAAACTGTTAAATGGAGAGATGGGAGTTCAGTTAAAGACAAAGGGATTAGGTAACTTAGTAAATGCAGATGTATCTAATGCAAACGCAAATACAACTTACACATTCTCTTTCGACACAACAAAACAAAAAATCAAAGTTGAATGGACCGATGGAAGCGAAACGAAAGTCGCTTATTCGGATCAAACTTATGCAAATGCAACAGCATCTGTAATCGGAAATGTAAATTTCCAAGAAGCCGGAATAGTACTTGATTACGGTAATGAAGGAGTTAAAGTGTCAGATGCGGTAGACGGTAGCACATTAAAAACATCTGATGAAACGCAAGGGAAAAAGGCAGATTTCAAGATTGGTGCAAATACTTATTCTCAAGACTTATTGTCGGTAGGAATAGGAGATATGACATCTAAAGGACTAAATAGAGCAAATCGCGATGAAAAATTTACTGTTGATATCAGCAGTAGAGAAAAAGCTGATGAAACACTTAATGCGATAGATTTTGCGATAAGTAAAGTAACAGAACAGCGTTCAAAGCTCGGAACGGTCCAAAACAGAATGGAATATGCAGCAAATAACTTATCTACCACCCAAGAAAATTTAACAGCCGCCGAATCTCGTATTCGAGATGTGGATATGGCAGAAGAAATGGTAGCATATACCAAAAACAGTATTCTAAATGAATCTGCAATGGCAATGCTTGCACAGGCAAATAAACAGCCTGAAAAAATTCTTACTTTATTACAGTAAGAGCAGACTTAAGTTAATATGTAAGTCATGGATGAAAATAAAAAATAAAAATTCAAGGAGGAATTTATTATGAGAATCAATACAAACGTAATGGCATTAAATGCCCAAAACAAATTAACAGTAAATCAAGGAAATGTAGAAAAATCAATTCAAAAGTTATCTTCAGGTTTAAGAATTAACAGTGCGGCAGATGACGCATCAGGACTTGCAATCAGTGAAAAGATGAGAGCACAGATCAGAGGCTTAGACCAAGCTGAATCAAACGCTCAAGACGGAATTTCATTATTACAAACAGCAGAAGGTGCATTGCAACAAACAACAGATATTTTACAAAGAATGAGAGAACTAGTAATTAAGGGTCAAAACACAGGTGTGTTAACAGATGATGATAGAACATCTATCTCAAACGAATTAAGCACACTAAGAGATGAAATTGACCGTATTTCAACATCAACAACATTCAACGGAAAGAAATTACTAGACGGAAGTATGGCTGCTAAAGTTGATACAGAAAATACTACTTTAGGAAGTGCAGTTAGAGTAGAAGTATCTAATGCATTTGAAGGTACATATACTTTCGAATGGGATGATACAGCAAAAACTCTAAAAACAGAAGTAGACGGTAAAACATACTATGCTGATCAAAAATTTACTGATACAAGTATCACAGGCAGGGTAAAATTCTCTGAATTAAAAATCGACATAGACTACGGTGAAGGAAATGTTGCAACTGATAAAGCCGGAGTAACTGTTGCTGTAAAAAATGAAGCTGATAAAGCTGACTTTAAGATTGGTGCTAATACAGAAGAAGAAGACTTATTATCATTTGGTATAGGTGATATGTCTGCTGAAGGACTAAGCCGTACAGGAGAAGGCAAGTTTTCAATTGATATTTCTGACAGAGAGGCATCTGACACTACGTTAAAGGCAATCGACTATGCATTAGATACTGTATCAAGCCAACGTGCTACAATCGGTGCTATGCAAAACAGAATGGAATATGCTATTTCAAATTTATCAACAACATCTGAAAATCTAAGTGCCGCTGAATCTCGTATACGTGATGTAGATATGGCAGAAGAAATGGTAAGCTATACAAAGAATAGCATCCTAAATCAATCTGCTATGGCAATGTTAGCGCAAGCTAACCAACAACCACAAACAATCCTTTCATTACTTCAATAGGGACCTTACCCAATGTAAACTAACATAGTTTGTTTATGGGTATCGGTAACTTTATTGTCACATTATGACAATAGTATGAAATGACTGATCCCCTAAAGGAGATAAACTAAAATTGAATAATTCTCAGAAAGTATTCCCATGGGGGAGAAGTACTCGACGATTGAAGTTTTCAGGGATGAAAATTAATTTCAAGGAGGAGTTATTATGAGAATTAATACGAATGTAATGGCGTTAAACGCCCAAAACAAATTAACAGTAAATCAAGGAAATGTAGAAAAATCAATTCAAAAGTTATCTTCAGGTTTAAGAATTAACAGTGCGGCAGATGACGCATCAGGACTTGCAATCAGTGAAAAGATGAGAGCACAGATCAGAGGCTTAGACCAAGCTGAATCAAACGCTCAAGACGGAATTTCATTATTACAAACAGCAGAAGGTGCATTGCAACAAACAACAGATATTTTACAAAGAATGAGAGAACTAGTAATTAAGGGTCAAAACACAGGTGTGTTAACAGATGATGATAGAACATCTATCTCAAACGAATTAAGCACACTAAGAGATGAAATTGACCGTATTTCAACATCAACAACATTCAACGGAAAGAAATTACTAGACGGAAGTATGGCAGCAACTGCAACAAAGACTGATTTAAGCGGTGCTTTAAAAGTAGACGGTTCAAACTCAATAGCCGGAGAATATACTATCGCGTACGACACAACTAAAAATACTTTAAAAGCAACGAATAAAGATAATGACACTTACTATGCTGATCAATCATTTGCCGGTGTAAGTGTTACAGGAAAAGTAACATTTTCCGATATCAAATTAAATATTGATTTTGGTGAAAACACATATAAGAGCAGTGCTACTGATATAGCAGGTAAAGTTACCGTTTCCGGTGAATCTAATAAAGCAGACTTTAAGATTGGTGCCAACACAGATAGTGTAGACCTATTATCATTTGGTATAGGTGATATGTCTGCAAAAGGATTAAATCGTGCAGGTAGTGATAAATTCACAATTGACATTTCTGACAGAAACGCATCTGATGCTACATTAAAAGCTATTGACTATGCAATTGATACAGTATCAAGTCAACGTTCTACAATTGGTGCAATGCAAAACAGAATGGAATATGCTATTTCAAACTTATCAGCAACATCTGAAAATCTAAGTGCCGCAGAATCTCGTATTCGTGACGTAGATATGGCAGAAGAAATGGTAAGTTATACAAAGAATAGCATCCTAAATCAATCTGCTATGGCGATGTTGGCACAAGCTAACCAACAACCACAAACAATACTTTCATTGCTTAGCTAATGACAGATAAATTTTTGAATTACAAAAAGAAAAAATATTAATATCTCATACATATAAATTTAAGTGTGTTCTTAAGTTATACGGTGAAAAGCGAAAGAAACAAAAGAAAAAAGTATAAAGTAAATACGTGATTTAGACGATACTCTAAATAGCTAAAAACTCTTTGTAAGCACAAAGAGTTTTTAGCGTTGACCCAAGGATGGCGTCAATACAAAGAATTCAAGGAGGAATTTATATGAGGATCAACACAAACGTAATGGCGTTAAACGCCCAAAACAAATTGTCAAATAATCAATCAAAAGTAGAGAAGTCAATCCAAAAATTATCATCAGGTTTAAGAATAAATAGTGCAGCGGATGACGCTGCGGGACTTGCAATCAGTGAGAAAATGCGTGCACAAATTCGAGGTCTAGATCAAGCTCAGGATAATGCACAAGATGGTATCTCACTAATTCAGACTGCAGAAGGAGCTCTACAACAAACGACTGACATCTTACAAAGAATGAGAGAGCTTGTAATAAAGGCGCAAAACACAGGTGTACTTACAGAAGACGATAGGACATCAATAACAGAAGAAATGAGTACACTAAGAGGAGAAATTGACCGTATTGCGACATCAACGACCTTTAACTCAAAGAAATTGTTAGATGGAACATTGGCAGTTCAAAGAGCCGAAGGCAGTGAGGGAGGAACACTGACTTCAGGAATAGTAAGTGTTGTAAATGCAAATGTATCTACAACGTACACACTCCATGCAACAGTTGGGAAAAAAGCTTATGTTGAATACAAAGTAAAAGATGAACAAACAGGTGTAGAAACATTAACAAGTGTCACCTCAGACATTATAGTGCCAAAGACTCTGACCGGGAAAATTAATTTTAACGACGCCGGAATATTTATTAACTTTAGAGGTCAAGAAGTAGATGCAACTAAACTAGAAGGAAAGACCATAAAAACAGCAGATGAGTCTAAAGGAGACACAGCGGCCTTTAAAATAGGTGCAAACACCTATACGGAAGATACGCTATTCGTAGGAATAGGAGACATGTCATCTAAAGGATTAAACGTAAAAGGTGACGGAGCAGCATTCTCAATAGACATATCTACCGCAAAAGCCGCAAATGAAACACTAGACGCAATCGATTATGCAATCGACACAGTATCTAGCCAACGTGCGACATTAGGTGCAATCCAAAACAGAATGGAATATGCAATTAGTGCCTTGTCAGCCACAGAAGAAAACCTAAGTGCTGCAGAATCACGTATTCGTGATGTAGACATGGCAGACGAAATGGTAAGCTATACGAAAAACAGCATTTTAAATCAATCTGCTATGGCAATGCTAGCACAAGCAAATCAGCAACCACAGTCAATATTGCAACTATTGCAATAAAAAACTCGGAAAACTTTCCGAGTTTTTTATTGCCCAAAAGGGACGGTTCTTTTTGGGCAAAAAAATTAACGAAGGCACAATTACCTTCGTTAACAAACTCAATCAATTAGTTTTTAGGTTGCACAATAATTTTTAGTGCAGTTTTTTCTTCTCCATTAATTTGGATGTCTGTAAATGCCGGAATACAAATTAGATCAACACCGGCAGGTGCAACGAAACCTCTTGCAATAGCAACAGCTTTAACAGCCTGATTTATAGCTCCGGCTCCAACAGCTTGAAGTTCAGCTGATCCTTTTTCTCTAACAACTCCTGCGAGTGCTCCTGCGATAGAATTAGGACTAGACTTCGATGATACTTTTAAAATATCCATAATATTACCTCCTTAAATTTTTCATTTGTACTTCATGTTGATATTGTATAATAAAAATCGTATATGTTCAAGTAAAATTATACATTTTTTAACGACAAAATACGTACGAATCTTGTCGAAATTATCTACGAATTCTAGTAATAGAAACGGTTTTATTAGTAGAATCATCAATTTCAATCATAATAGCATTCAGTTCAACATCCCCCGTAGCAACTTCCTTTTTCTCAGGAATTTCCGTAAGAAAAGAAGTAATGATAATAGACTTGTTAGCACCAATGATAGACTCCCTTGGGCCTGTCATCCCGATATCCGTAATATAAGCAGTTCCTTTAGGTAAAATCACTTCATCGCCGGTCTGAACGTGTGTATGTGTACCAAAAACCAGATTAACTTTTCCGTCTAGTAAATACCCCATAGCCTTTTTTTCAGAAGTAGCTTCAGCATGGAAATCAACAATAATGATATCAGCCTTATCAGCCATTTCGCTAACCGCACTTCTAACAGCTAAGAATGGATTATTAACAGGCTCCATATAAACCCTTCCGACAGCATTTATAATTAAAATACGCTTCCCATTAACATTAAAAAATCTAAAACCGCGTCCAGCAGTTCCATCTAAATAATTAATAGGACGAATAACACGTGAATCATCAATAACCTTTAATATATCTTTTTTTCTCCAAGTATGATTCCCCAAAGTAATAGCATTAACACCAGCACTTGTAAGCTCAGAAAATGCCTTAGGATTCATTCCAAGTCCGCCACTGCTATTCTCACCATTAGCAATAATAAAATCAATATTAAGCTCATTTTTTATACCTTGTAGGTTATCCTTAAGATAAGTCCTACCGGGAGCACCAATGACATCTCCAATAGCCAAAATTTTCATAATATACTCCAATCTAAATTAATTAAACATAAGATTAATTGCATCACCGTAAATCTTTTCAGCAATTTTGTAGTTTTCAGCAGTCTTAGAAGCAAAATGTTCCATCATAATTCCGGAATTAATTTCTAAGACTAAATAATTACCATTAACCTCTATAATATCAACAGAAACAAACTTCCCATTAACAGCATTACTTGCACTAATCGCAAGTTCACTTAACCTAGAACATACTTTGGGATTTTCAGTAATAATAGGCTCCGCACCAAGTCCTAAATTATGTCTCCAGTTATTAGTACGCTGTTTAGAATAAATTAGTTTCACCTCATTATCAAGAATTATAATTCTGTATTCATTGTCTATTTCATAAAAAGGAGAAATAGAAGCATATTCACCTTTATTAAATAAATAATTCATTTTATCTAATAAATCATCAAAATCAGTAACCTTAAAAACATCTTTTCCACTGGTGCCATTATTAGTCTTGCAAACAACACTTTTATTAAATCTATTAAATAATAAATTAGCAATATTAATTTTCTCTTGAGTAAGTCCAGGCAAGATAAGTTCATGACGAACATTCGGGATACTTAGTGAAGTAAGAATATCCGAAACAGCAGATTTATCATTGCAAACCATAAGAGTTCCCGCAGAATTTAAATCAAATTGGTAACCATGTATATATTTAATAATATCATTTTTTGTTAACTTTAGTATCCAATCTGACGATAACAAATTTAGAGAAATATTATTAGTTTCACAATAATCTTTTATTATATTCACAATAATTCTACAAGACATATTAGGCACCTCATTTCGAAAACTAATTGTATAATAAAAAAGATAAAATGTCAAATATAGCCAAAAAGTTGACATAAACTATAAAATATGGTAAAATTGTAAGTGAAACATATGAGGAGGAAGAGTTTTATGGAAAAAATAGAATTTTTAACAGAAGAAGAAAAAAAAGCACTAAGCTTTAATGACTTAGCAACTTATATGGAAATGCTAAATATGTTAAAAACAGAACTTGAAAGCATTAAGGAAATGGAGGACTAAAAAATGGCAGAGAAACTATCTAAGAAATTAAATGAAACACTATCTGAAAAAGAAAGAAATGCAGTAGAAAGTTTATTTAATGTTTCAGATAAACTTGAGCAGTTTTTTAGCTATGCCGAATGTAGCGTAGAAGAAAGAGAAACCATTGCATACAAAGAGTTAAATATAATGTATTTGGTTGAGCAAATAGTAAAGATAAAGAATATGCATATATCTAATGCCGAGAAAAAAGACAGAATTCATGAGATAATAAAAGATGTAGATATTGATTACCTACTTGACGAAGTAAAATCTGAAATGGCAAAAGTTCAAAAGCATATGGTAGATAGAGCAAAAGAAATTTCCTTAGAACTTCAAAAAGAATTCGGAACAGTAGAAAGAAGCTTTAATTCATTAATAGATAATAATATAGAAAATGAAGAAGAAAAGGGAAAAGATGCGGAAGATAAGAAAAGGAAGATCTTAGCAGATGAAAAAGAAAAATCCGAAACATCCTTAGTAAAATATGAAGGAAAAGGCTTTTGGGCAAACTTTAAGAAGATAAGAGAACAAGGAAAAGAAGACCCAAGCAAGAAAAAGAATATTTTCAAAGCATTAGCTGAAGCATATAGAACAACAGTAGAAGAATCAAGACCACAAGTAGAAGAAGAACCAAAAGATGCTGAAGTAGAAAAACTAGAAAAAGAAATGCAAGCATTAGATGAACAAATAAAAGCTTCAAAAGAGAATACAAAAAAATTACAGGACCAAAAGAAAGAAGTAAAAAGGCATTTATTAGAGGTAAATGTAAGGGCAATGGAAGAAGCAAAAGCCCAAATAGGAGAAAGTAAAGAACCTATTCCGGCAGAAGAAATAACAGAAGATAGAGTAGGCGGAATGTTTGAAAGAATAGCAGCATATAGACATAACAAGAAAATAGAAAAATTAAAAGGTAAAATAAATGATTTAACACAAGACATAAAGGGAATGTCTGACGAAATAAAAGACCGTCGAGAAAAATTAGAGAAGGACGGAGAAAATAAAGAATATGAAAAAGATATAGAGTTTGATGTAAAACATATAACTAAAAACCAAATACGAAGAGATAAACTAGCAAGAGAAGTACATAGAGAAGAAGTACTTCATGCATCAAAACAAGCTGTAAGAGAATCAAGAGAAAGACATAGGAATGAAGGAATGGATAGATAGTGAAAAACCTGACCGTAATGGTCAGGTTTTTTAGATATCTAAACAAAATTTAGTAGCTATTTCAAACGAATAGTCATTTCCGCCAACATTAATTTCCTTAAAATAAATTTGATTAGGTATAGCATCTGCAATAGATAATCCGGTTCCGACAGAGAAACAGAAGCTCGTAGAAAAATGCGGTGGAACAGTAACAGTAGATTGATAAAAACGCGGCTTAAGCCCAGTATAACAAGAAATATGCTTAGGATCTATAGTTATAGTCTTATCAGTATTATTAGTAATAGTAAAATAGAACTCAGACTTAGTTTTATAAAGGACCGTTTTATCTAAAATAACCCTAAACATGGAATTTTCAACTCCAGTACCAAGTTCCTTTTCACCAACATATCTAAGAAAAGACATAGTATAGTCATCTTCATCAGAAAAATTAATAATAAAAGTATCCGTTTTTTCAGGTTTTTTAGTCATAATAATATCTTCATCGGTATTAGAATAAGGCACAAAGCTTACTAAAACCATGTATGAATTATCAAACCTAGTATATTTCTCGAAATAAGGAGAGTATTTTTTATCTCCATAGTTTTTCATAAATTCAGAAAAGTCATTAAAATTATCACTAAATTGATTTTTCTTAAAATCAGTTGTGAGTAAAGAGTATAATTCTTCATAATTTTCATCATTCATTAAATCAAAGAAATTGTTAAGAGCTTTTCTAATCATAGAAGGTTTGGTATCTTTAGGAGCGTTTATAGCATTTTGTATTTTTTGTTCTAAGCTTGAAGAAGACCTTTCAACGCCTGAAGTATGCTTAAAAATCATTTTGAAATTTAAGACAAAGTCTAGTATAACAACTGAAAAAATAATAGTAAAAATAAGTAGTAGTAATGCAAGTAATTTTTTATCACTAGGTGAGAGTTTAATCATTACGACATACCTCCCATCGCACTAAGAACAATTACAGGAACCTGCTGATATTCTGTGTTTTTTCCAACATATGCATTTACGCTAAAAACAGTAAAGTCATTTTCATTATCACTTTGTACTTTTAGTCTAAACATAGAACATTTGCCATAGGGGTTATAAGAAAGTGAATTTTCAATTATTTCAGCGTATTTAATTTCTTTATTTTGAAGGTAAGATAAATTATCTACAATGTTTTTAAAATCTTCAAAAGAAGTAACCCCAAAGTTTGTTGATATGTAATCTACTTTATTTTCAAAAAAGCTTTTTAGTTCACTATCAGATAATGAAATTGCATTATTCATTAAATATGGAAGTTCAGTATAAACTATATTTTTAATCTTCAATTTAGCTGAATAATACATCTTAAAACTAGGGAAGAAGTCAATTAAATCATCTAAATTTTTTATTGATTTTTCTTCTTCAACGTCTTTTGAAAATTCGTCAATAAAATTATTATTAACAAGTAAATATGAATTAAGTAGTTCTAAATTTTCAGGTGTTTTCTTAAATGCGAAGCCTCCAGAAGTAGCGTCATCATTATAAGCATCTTTCATAATAATAGATACTTCGCTACAATATTCTAAAAGCATTTTTCCACCAAAGTATGTAAATAGGCATACACAAATGGCAATAGCAACTACAAAAACTTTTCTCACTTTAAAACCTCCATATCATCAATTACAAAAAATCTTGTTGCGTATTCAAGTAATTCTTCTAGTGAAGTAAATAATTTCTCATATGAATTATCTGTTTTTCGGTAAATAGTTAAATAATCAGATGTTGTAAAGCGTGAAGCAACAACGAAATTATTCTTCCCTGGAGAGCAGAATTTTCCACCTTCTAACTCTACAATCACCGGAATACCGTTCTCCAAAGAATCTATAAAAGATAAGATTTTATCTGAATAAGTCTTTAGAATTATGCTGTTAAAATCAGAATTATTTAACTCTACCCATGAGGAATTAAAAGTTATTATACCGGTATAGTCCTTGTATTTAATCGCATCATCTGAATTATTATAAAAACCAATAGATAGTATCATCACAAGTGTAAAGCATAATATGACTATAGTGAGTATAATTATCTTTTTCATTCGTATCATTTCCTCCCTTAGTAAGGCTTTTCATATATATATTTATTAGGGTCTATTAATTTACCATCAGGACCAATTACTTCCAAATGCATATGTGGGCCTGTACTATTTCCAGAATTGCCACTTTCCATTATTTGGGTTCCGGCAGAAACTGTATCACCTTGCTTAACATTAAACACACCATTTCCATGACCGTATCTCGATCTAGAACCATCTGGGTGTGTAACCTCTACATAGTATCCATATCCGGAGCTAGGACCCGCATAAGTAACTGTGCCTTCGCGTATAGCGAGTACAGGAGTACCTATCGGTACGGAGTAGTCTATACCTCTATGGTATTCGCTAGTTCCATATTTATCTATTATCCATTGAGGATAGCGTTCCATAAAGTTCATTGTAACGGTAACATTATTAGCAGCAACCGGGAAAGAACCGCCGGAGGATGTAAGATAAGTAGTAGTAGAATAGGTGTAAGATGGGGAGCCGGCAGAAGCGTTATTATTTGATAAATAGCTACTAGTAGCAGTATTGTAAGAATAAATTCCAGATGAATAAGCTTTAGTTGAACCAATGTTGAAAGTTGCTTCAGTTTGCCATGTGCTATCTAGTCCAGAAGGTGAGTAAATATTTTCATCACCCTCTACTGGATCAACTCCTGTTGCAGTTTTGAATAATGCAAAAAATTTATCCTTGTCATCAATATTATATCTTTTTAGTAAGTTTGAACTTTCTTCCCAATCTTGTTCATCTAATTGTCTGGATTGAACACCTGTACATTTTAATATAGCAGTATTGCCAGTAGTAACTAAGTCAAAAGTGTAGTTTGCATACCAAGTTTCAAGAATAGGGATGTACCTTATTTCTTTACCATTAAAAGTTTTAGCGGTAAGCTCTGGCGGATCTTTCCAAATGGATATTGTGTCACATGCAATTTCATATACTAATGAAGAATTAACGGTAGATGTTGCCAAAGATACATAAGTCGCTAAGTCTGTTATTGTGGAAAATTGCTCAAAAAACTCATCTGTATAGTATACATCAGGTAAAGAATAATTATTTCCTATCGCTTTTCTTCTCATATCTGTGACTTGCATAATGTATTGTCTATAAGCTTGCATATATGTAAGAATTTCTAACTTTGCTAATTGTTCCTGTAAGGTATGGAAATCTTTAATTATCTCTTCATTGTGTTCATGATTTTTTAAAATATATGTGACTGTATCTGTATCAAATCTTTGATCTCCTATAAATAATGATGTGTTTTCAAATAAATCTCTTAGAGATACGTCATCTTCAAACAGATTTGAATTAGGATTAAAAATTCGGTATTTTTTATCCAAATTTTCTGTTATCTCATTGACGAATTTTACCATTTCAGAATCGTTGTTAAATCTTTGTTTAATGACAGTAGCTTTTTTTCTTTCTTCCTCAGATAATTTCCCAAGGTCTTTTTCTAAAACATTATCTAGTACTTCTTGAAATATCGGAATGTGTCTGCTATCCATGCCAAAGTATGGTAGTCTTCCTGCATTTGTCACATGCTCGTCTTTAGGAAAATCTTCTGGTCTTGAAGTTGTAGCTGCATCTTTCAATTTGCTCACTGAGTAATTTTCTGACATTATTGAAAGAATATAAAGTGAGCCATTTGTGTCTCTATAAAGTTCTCCGGCTTCAATTGCAGCTTTGTATTCTGGGTATTTAACTTTTATTAATGCATCATCAAGAATGTCAGTTAGGTAAGACTTAGGATTTGCAAGGTCAGTATTTTCCTGTATTATTTCTATAAAGTTTCTGTCTTTTTCTTCTTCACGTACTTCATTAGAACCAAAGATTGATGAAAAAGTCATACATATTAGTAATATTGGCAAAATCAATGACCATATTGAAACAATACATGATGTGCACATGCAAGTGCCACAACATCTTTTGCCCTTTTTGCCAATTTCAGTTTGGCCAACAGTACTGTCAATTGCACCAATTCCAGTTGAAACAGCAGAACCTACTCCAGGTGCAACAGCATCTAGAAGTTGAGCCGCCCCTTTTACACCTTCTACGGCAAGTTGACCGGCAGCCGCTTCAGGATCGTCTTTAGCGTCTTTTAACGCATTAGCTGCTCCTAATACTGCACCTGCACCACCTGCTGCAGTGCCAGCAGCATTGCCGGCAGCATTTGCAGCATTGCCAACAGCATTTTTAGCAGCATCACCAGTAGCATTTTTAGCAACATCACCGGCAGCGTTTTTTGCAACATCACCGGCAGCGTTTTTTGCAGCATCACCAGTAGCATTTTTTGCAATATCACCGGCAACATCAGGTTTTTTATCCATATTTCTAGCGTTATCAATTATAGATTTATCGGTATCTTTTCCAGAAGGGGTAGAAGAAGAGTCATTAGACTTTGGTTGCTCTTTAGCATTAGAATCAGTTTTATCTTTTAAGCTGTCATTATCTTTTTTATTTGAATTTATAGAATTGTTGTCCTTATCATCATTACTATGGGGGTCGGAGTTATTATCATTTTCATTGCTACTAGATTTATCCTCAGGCTCGTTGTCTTGTTTGTTATCGTCACTTTGTTCATCTTTAGAATCCTCGTCTTTATTCTCTTTATCTTTTTTGCTAGATTCGTTATCATCCTCATCGTCAAGTTCATCCATAACGTCCTCTTCGTCATCATCATCAAGTTCATCCATGACGTCCTTTTCGTCATCATCGTCAAGTTCATCCATAACGTCCTCTTCGTCATCATCAAGCTCATCCATATCATCATTCACAGTATTAGAAGGAAGATTAGCAATGGTATTGTCGATTTCTTCTTTTAGTTTCTTAAATTTATCATGAAAGTTATTTAGCTTATTATCATCCGCAAAGAAATTTATAGGTATCCTAAAAAGAGAAAGAAGTTCTTCTTTCTCTTTTCTAGAAATATTATGTTTTGTAATATTGTCATTATGCATGTTACTTCACCTCGTTATTTTCCGAGTAGTTTTTCAATAAGCTTAGCATCATTTTTATTATCCCTTGAATGATTTGTAAGCCTAAATCTACTAAACATATCAATACTAGCGAATGGTGTTGAAGTTATTTTTAAGTCATTGCCATTATCTGCTTCAACAGTAAATTGAGTCGGCATATCTGTAACAGAAGACATACCTTCTTTTACAAATAATACGGTATTAGTAGCATTATCTATAATGGCACAAATATCTGAATTCTTTATTACTGTAAATTTTGTATGTGTTAATTTATCGGGTTTTATGTATGATTGAAGGTCGCTAAGTGTAAAGTCATTAAATTCTTCAGTATAATTGCTCTGGGTATTTGAAGTTTGTTCTTCAAAAGAATACGCAAGTTCTTCATCAGAACGTAACAATGTAATATTTCCACCGTCATCAACAGTTATATTACCAGCATAAGTAGCATTAATATCCCCACCTGTGTTAATGTCAGATTTGAAAGTAAAGGTTTTACCGGGATCACCATTAGCAGTAAATGTTACCATTGATTTTTGGGTATTAGGATCGATAGGAGAGACTTTAAAAGTTCCGAGTGTTTGGGTTGAAGTACCTAATAGCTGAGAAATATTAGTTGATGCGTTAGATACATTTACATTAGTAGCGATTTTTCCTTCTTGCTGAGCATAAGCAACAGTTGTAGCATGAGGCGAAACAACATGCTCTTCTGCCATAAGCTGATTACATGTATTTATGAAATGTTGTTTTTCAGTGGTTGTACTATTAGTTAAAAATGTTTGTAAGTTCTGTGAAGTAAGTGATGATATTTTTCCTTCAGTAGCATTATTTATAGCAAAGTCAATACTCTTTTGAGAAATCATTCCATCAGTAGTTATACTAGATATTGTTTCGTCAGCACGGGTATTTATATCTAATTTATTTGCACTAGCAATCCTAAATGTCTCACTGCCAACTTTTTGCTGAATTTTAGTAGAAATATTTTTTAACGCATTATCATCAACAGCGCCATTTTCAATTGCTGCATAACTTACTCCATATTCTGCGCACACGTTAGTTACAGATGTTTTAGAACCATTAGCATATAAATGCTTGATAGCATCTAACGTAGATGCTTTTGAAGAACTATTATTAGGATCGAAGTTCAAGCTTTGCTGTAGGTCTACAATGCTGGTATTTAAGTTAGATAGTTGTTCAGTAGTTAAGCAATTTCTTATATCATCTGTACTATTTATACGCTTCTCGGCAGAAGAATACATCTTTGTTGAATGGCGGGCAAGCATATTGTGATTTACCAATTCTAAGGCATCAGTTGTTTTTACATGAGCAGAATAGTGTTCTGCCATATCTTTTTTCTCATTTTTTAAGAAATCTCTATATTCCTTAGAATCCTTCCTAAATGCACCGTTATCAGCCATAGTATCAGCTAATTTGGTAGCACGTTTTTCAAGGTCAATTTTAAATTCTTCATTAGACTCACCGGCATTTTGCCAAATAATCTTTTCACTTGCTTTAGAGTTAGCCAAAGCAGAAATGTGGTATAGCTTTCCGCCATCACGTATATCTTGTAAGTACATTCCGTCTTTTGTAACACTCTTTTTAAAGTTGTTCCAATTAATTTTTTTAGAAGGATCTCTAGGGTCAAAGCCGCCCATTATGCTTTGAATTTCGTCATAGTCTTCATCGAGATATGTGATATTAGGGTCATCATAGTTTAACCCATAACTTAATCCCTTTCGTCTTGCAGCAATTCTTCTTTTAATTAAATCTTTACTTTCCTTAGAATTATTTATAGCCTCTTTATTTATGCCTAAAACTTCAGACATTTGTTTCTTTTGAGCTTCACTTAATTTACTTAAGTCGCCTTCAGACCATTTCTCTACTTCGTCTAACTCAGGAGATTCTAATGGTTTACCAGCATGAATGAAATCATGAGCCGTATTACCGAGTGCATTTCCAATAGCAGCATAACTAATTGAATTTTGAGTTATATTTCCTAACAACTCGCCGGCGGATGTAGTTGTAGCTAAAGCGAGTCCTGCTCCGAAAGACCCACCAACAATACCAGAGCCCACTTTTAATTTGTGAGCCTTTTTGGCATCTTTTATGGAAGTATGTCCTGTTAACTCCTTCATTTTCTTTTTATATTTAGCACTAGAAGCAAGCCCTTCAGAGAACTCTTTTTCAGCTGTAGTCCTAGCCTTTGCTGCTTCATTTTTTGACTTTCCAGCGTTAAGGGCATCTTTATATGCTTTTTCACCACGTTTATTAATTATATCTTTAGTAAAAGATTCAGCGTTTTTCATGGATAATGCTCTTTTTCTCATATCCACTAAGGAGCTTCCCAAATTTTGTAATGTTTTTACTGCCATACCGGCATGAGCTACGCTACCAGCAATACCGCCATTACCAGGTCCCATGCTTGAATTAATTTGGAATAACGATTTTATTTGTTTTTCTCCAATAGGTATTAATGCTAATGATAACAATGCCAATATCGCATTTAAAAAAGGAATGTTAAATATGCTCGCATTAAACATATAAGCTATGAGCATTAATAAAAAAGCATGTATAGGTTGAACAAATACGTTAACTGTAAATTCTTTTAGCCAAATTCCAAAAGTTTGAGCACGTCTATCTCCTATTTTATCAAAAACATATGATAAAACAACTAAAGGGAATAATACAATAAGTAATGCTACTGTAATAAGACGTTTAAAGTAGGTAAATGTTATTATAAGTCCAAATACTATTAATACAAGAAGAGATATTACAGCGAAAAAGACATTAAATGACTGAAGTCCAGGGAAAACAGTACCGATAATTCCACCAGCTCCCGCATTTACTCCTAGCATCTCTAAAATTTTAGTGGTTACAACGTTGTCACCACCGCCTAATGCTCCTTGACCTGTTTTGGCAAAGGCAGTAGTGATAGTGTCTGAACACCAAATTATAAGAGCCATAACCCAGTGGAATGCAAATAATAGTAATAAACCCGTTAGCCAATATTGAAGAAGCACCTTATAATGAGCTTTTTGCTTACCTATAGAAGATAAAATCATTCGAATGCCTAAATAAACTAAAATTATTATATAAAATGCCGCTACCATATATCTTAAGGCATTATAACAAGAACCTACTATATCTCTAAAGCTTCCAGCAATACCTGTGGTTGCATCATCGAAAAAAGTTATTTGGAAATCGTTTTGTAGCCCCCATATACTAGCTTCTATAGTAGGGAAAAAGGATACAACAGTATCCAAAGATTTTCGAAAAAGGTCCGAAATATCTTCAATCATATCTATAAAGATTTGAGTGAAAGCACTAGGATTACCAGAACTGGTATCTTTTTGCTCAGCTGCGCTCCCACCTCTATCAACTGAAAAGTTAGGGTCAAAAGTATCAGTTGGATTTACTTTATCTAGACCTTCTATAAGTGTTGTTGCATAAGAGGGAAGAGTAAAGCTAAATATTAAAATAAAAGTTAAAAATATTGCTACAAATTTTTTCAAAATAATCCCTCCATAATTTAAGAATTAGCTTCAAGCTTTTTCTTTTCGCGTTCCGCGATTTTTTGCATGTTAGTTTCAACAAAGTCGAATTCTTTCTCAGTCGGTGTGATTTGAAGTATCGCAGTAGCAGAACCAACTTTAAGAAGTCCGTATCCTCTTGAACAAGTAGTCAAGAAGGAAGCTTCTCCGGAACTTAGCTTAAATACTTCTTTTATATATTCAATTTCAGCTTTATCTTGAGCTAAGAATAACTTAGTATCAGAAGATGTAAGTACGGCTTGTACGTCTTTAGTCTCATAGAAGTCTTGGAACTTTTGAGATACAACGGCAAGAGAAACATTTCTTTTTCTAGCACGTCTAGCCATAGTATTTAAGAAATCAACCGCTTCAGGAAAAGGAAGCATCATCCATGCTTCATCAATAATAACACGCTTTTTCTTAGCAGCTAATTTATCTTCACTATTTTTCTTAACATATTTTTCCCAAATCCATGATAAAAGAATTTGTTGAGCCAAAGGTCTAGCAAATCTTTCCTCTAATTGGGAAATATCTAAATTTATAAAAGGTATGTTATCTAAAAGCTTAAATGTAGACTGACCATCAAAGTAACTCATCTGACCATTATACTTTCTAACATACTGCTTCATAACTTTAACTAGATAACTGTAATGGAACTGATAATCCGGGTTGGTATTTTCCTCAGCCTTAGAACAAACTCTAGCATACCAAGAAGTAATAGTAGGCATAGGTTTTCTAGGCCTAACCAAAGCTCCATCCTCAAATTCAGCTTGAGCTTCGTAATCGATTAACGATTCAGGGTCACTAGTAATACCAGCAGCCCAATATTCTTCAGCAACACACTCGGAAATAATTTGCTTTGTAAGTTCGTTAACTTCTGTGCTCTTGGTAGAACCACGCGCCATAGTAATAAGTGACTGAGTAACGTCTTCTACTTTATTTTCAACGTGAACAATGGTTCTTTCACGTCCGGTAATTTCATCTTTTATAACTTCCGGCTCAATATCAAATGGGTTTATAATAGTTTGAGAAGTAGGACTTATCACTACATTAACCCCGTTTAATGCTTCAGCAACCGGTCCATACTCGCCTTCAGCATCTAGTGCTAGGGTTTCAATTCCCATTAAAACGGAAGAACGAGCTGTAAGTACTTTTATAGTAACACCTTTACCGGCACCGGACTTACCAAACACAACCATATTATAGTTGGTAAGGGAAGGGTGGAAGTTATCAAATAATATAGGTACTCCTGTTTGAGCATTATGTCCTAGAGGAATACCGGTGGAATGTCCGATTTCGGAAGAGGTAAAAGGGAAAACAGTAGCAACTGAACGTTTATCAAAAGTATGTTTTCTCTTAATTAAATCTAAATTTAATGGAAGATTAGAAATAAAAGCATCTTCTTGAGCAGCCCAAGCAGTTTTTAATGTAAGTAAGTTTTTAGACACTTCCATTGCGAGTAATTCAGACATTTTATCTAGCTCGTTTAAGTCATAAGAAGTAATAGTACAGAATATAGAAACATCATATAGCTTATTAAAGCCCGCAGCAATTTCACTTCTTAATGAGTCAGCTTCTGCAAACTTATCTCTAAGTACAGAAGAACGGTTTGTATCACCTTTTTTATCAGCCACAATAATTTCAGATTCAATATCCGCAATCATTTTATTTAAATCCTTTTGTGAAACTGATTCGGAAATAGGTTCTATGTGTATAGAAACATTTATATCGCCAAAATCATACATGGAATTTAAGAATTCAACGAAAGTGGCCATACGAGGAACAGAAGAAACATAAAAACTTCTGCAATATTTAGTAGTTTTAGCGAAAATCTCTAAATGATTATATGAAGTCGCATCAATTCCTGAAGGTAAAATTACATCCTTAATTGATGTGGCGTTTTTATCAAACGAACTTTTTCTACCGGTGTCATAGATGATATCATCATCCTCTTTGCCGGCACGTAATCTAGTTTCATCAATTGTATTTAAGTAGTTAGTCTTCATAAGAAATCTATCCTTTCTATAACTTTAATATTTATTAAAGTTTTATAACATAGTAGAGCTATCTACACTACCATAGTTCTCGTTATTTTCATCTTCCATTTTTCTTTCTATCTCCATTCTGATTTGTCTCTCTTTTTCTTCTTGGAGTTCACGAGCTCTACGTTCTTCTTTAGCTAAATCTTGCTTTTTAAACATTACGTCTCTAGCAGTAGTAGAAATAGATAAAATATCAGAGTCAACTACTTTCTTTATATTAAAGATATCGGAATCATCACGATTTACAGCTATATACATAACTTCGGTAAGTTCAGTAGTATTTAGTATATGTGATTCAATACCACAAGAGTAAATACCACCCCTAATACTATCGGCACGATTCGTCAATTCTGTGTAAGCCAATTTAAACATTTCATCCGGATCAAAATTATTAATAAGCCCGAGTTCACTAACATGATAAGAAACTACAATATAATATTTTTTCTCTAATACATTTGAGTTTTGGGTTAAATAAGATATATTATCTATTAAATCTTTAGTATAATCCAAAGCTCGTTCTTTCTTTTCTAAAAGAAATCCAACTTCTAGCAATTTATCCTCTGATGCACCTTGTGAATCTAAGGCACTAAAAGTATCAAGTAATTTATTAAATTCATCAGTTTGTTTTTGAAGTCTATCTTTATAAGCATTTATACTTTCGTCTAGGTTTATAGTTCTACTTTGAACGTAAATTTGGATAGGGAAGCGAATGGAGTTTAAAAACTGAATGAAGCCTTCCTCAACAGCTATCTTTTCGGCCTCTGACATAAGATAATAGTTAATGCCTTCACATTCAACAACCATAGTAAATCTCTCACCATTTTCTTGAACGATCATATTATTTTTAATATCATCAAATGGTAAAAATTTCTTTATGTCTTCATATGGCATCCCATGTTTTAATTTAGGAGCATTTTCATCTTTTTTATTTTTTTCTTGCTCTTTTTTTCTAGAAAAATAAAGCATAAAGCAAAGAAAAACTATAATACAAACAATAACGGCACATAATATAATTAAAGAGCCTTTCTCTAAGTCGGTCATTTGGACTAACTCCTTTCAAAAATGTATATCTTTCTGTTTCTTTTGAATTTTATAACACGCTTTGCAATAGTATAAGCGGATTCTCCACCTGCTTTTTTAAGAAAATCAAAAGCGGTAGATTCAGGAAGCTTAAAAGCTCCTAAGCAATATCCGATACCGGAGAATATCACACAAATTCCCCAGCCTATATATTTAAATATTTCGCTTTCGCATAAGTCAGCCAATATAGTGAATAAGCCTACGAAAAACAATCCGCAAACAAATCCAATAAGAGTAAAAATAAGTGCCTCTTGAGTAAAAAACAAAAATCTATTTTCATTAGTAGCTTCACGAGGTATCATATATGTATTCATTTATTCACCTCCGATTATATATGGATAAAGGATATGAATCCATATCCCTAAAATTAATTATTCGAACTGTATAGCTCTGCTAAATGTTCTTTAGCATATTCAAGCCTACTTTCCGCTCTGGCCAACATCTCAGTTTGACCTGATGTAGGGCTATATTCCTGTTCTTTTAAGAACTTTTTAAACTCTCTAACATTTTTATCTAGGCTATTCACATAATCCTTTAGTTTCTCATAGTCCATTTGGTTTACTTCATTAAGTGAAATACTAGTAGCTTCATTTAACGCTTGAGCCGTTTGGTTATAATATACATAGTCTCCATCAGAATTAGTATACCCAGAGCTACCCGCTCCACTTTTAACCATATTTCCTACATCTTTAGCAACTTTTTCGTATATTCTTAAAAAGGCTAGTCCGCCAACTAAGAATATAACTCCGGCAAAGTAGTAAATAAGTCTTTCTTTAAGCATTGCCCTTTTATTAGGAGTAGCGATCATATAGGAAATAGCTATGGTAACTAGAATGCAAACGGCAAGTATCACACCAATAGTATATAATAGACCATAAACATTAGAGGTTACCGTCTCCATATCTAAATTATTTTTCCCACTGCCAGAAAAATAATCTTTTATTATACTTGAAGCAAAAGCGGTAGAATTAAAAACAAGGAGGAGACATAATACAAAAAGAAAAATAGAAATAATTTTCTTTTTCATAGTATATCACCTCCTCATTGTTGCATTATTAAATTATCAATGCTTTTAATTACTTTGACTTAGTTACCTGTAAAGTTAGTAACTGCTTCTTCGATAGTATTTAAGATCCAAACACCACCAATAAGTAGAACTACACCGATAGCCATCGACCACATTCTACCTTTTAATTCAGCTTTTTTAGCTGGAGTAGCAAGGAACCATTGAATAGCCATGTAAGCCACCATACAAACAGCTACGATAATAGCAATAGTTCTTAGTATAGCATATACACCATTACCAATGTTTTGAATTGGTTCTTCTAAATGAAGAGTATCATCAGGGCTAACTTGATTAAAGCTTGCAAAAGATGCTACTGGAACTAATATCATTGCTAATACTAGTACTAAACTTAAAACTTTAATTAATTTTTTCATAAATTAAATCCTCCTTAAAATAATATTGTGTATGCCTCTATTACTTTAATAGCAATTGGTACACCTGCTATTAATAAAAGTAATCCAATTAAATATGGTAGAACAGCAGCTTTCACCTCAGCTTTCTTAGCCGGGCTGGTAAGTAAAAGCTTTATTGCTAGGACAATTGTTACAATTATTGCCAAACAATATCCTATTTTATAAAGCATTAATAAAAGTTGTTGCATTCCTACAAGCATTCCGCTGTCAAGCCTTTCTAATAACCCGCTATCGCTATCCTTTATTAGGTTATTCCCATTAATTGCTGCAAAGCTCATATTGAACAATAATGTTAAACTAACCAAGCAAGATACAATTAATTTCATAGCACCACCTCGACACAAAATTGCTTTTTATTATTATAATTTTACTACAAAAACCGCTATTTGGCAATAGGTTTACTATAAAATGTCAAAAAATGTTCAAATCACTCGAACCAACATTCAATATATCGGACTGAATTTAACAAAACTTTAGCATAAAATTACTTGTACAAGAAAAATTATTAGTATATAATAACCTTGACTTTGCCTAGGGAGGTATACGAATGAAGAAATTCAGAAATATATTATTAGTAATAATCGGGGTTAGCTTTATCGTTTCAGGCATCCAAATCACAAGACGTGTTATGAAGGAACAACGAAATAAAAATGTAGAAATAGTTGCTGACTTAACTGATTTTGAAAACTTAGCCATAGAAATGAATGTGCCTATCGAAGAAGTGGCAAAGAAATTAGTTGGAGCCGGTACGACATCAATTGCCATATCTGAGGAAACATTAAATGATATGAATAATGATGGAAGAATTTTGATGTATCCTGCCGTTAACTTAAAACATATAGATGTTAACTTCAATAATGAATATAGAGGTGTGGCTACACAAATTAAAAATTATATAGAAGAAAATAATTTAGAATACTCTACTAACACAATAGTTTTAACAGATGATAAAAGTGAATATGATTTTTTAACTAATTCACTTAAAAGTAGGTTTAGCGGAATAACTAAAGAATTTAACGATGAAAATAAATTTGGTATATTAATAGGAAGAAAACAAGATAAAATAAAAGATATAGGTTTAGGACTTATTGATGACGATTTTGAATATGCAAAAACTTTAGGGTTCAATAATATAATTCCTAGAATCGAAAATCATGAGGGAATAACTACCAAAGAAGTAGACGAACTTTATGAACAATTAAAAAAATATAATGTTAGAACAATCGTTTTTGCCGGTGTTACAGTATACGGTCAAAACTACCAAGATGAAAAAGGCGAAATGCTAAAATACATAGGAGATAAGTTTTCTAAAGAAGGTGCAGAAATTATAACTGCAATTATCGAGAAACCGGTTGAAACAGATTTAGAAACCGTACAAAGGGGAATTAAAACTTTATCTAAAGCTTCTAATTATATAAACACAAAAGTTTATTCAATAGACGCCTCTCAGCTTACCAGAATTACTGCAAGTAACATGGTAGAGCAATGGGGAAGGGCTATTTCTCAAAGAAATGTAAGGGTTTTATATGTAAGACCATTATCTGTTGCATCTAAAACTGCTAATGAAAATTTTGAAAATACAATTAGTGCTATTCGTGAAATAAAGACTAGAGTTCGTCATATGGGAATGAAAGTTGATTCTGCAAAAGGCTTAGGAAACATAGTACAAAATAATTTTATGCAAGGCTTAATGGGTATTGGAATAGTGGCTAGCGGATTTTTACTTCTTATATTGTTATTTGATTTAAGCAAATTCCCTAAGGCTATTTATTCGTTATTTATACTGGGTATTTTAGGAACAGGCTTTATATATTGCATTTCTCCCATTTATAATATTTTGGGAGGTATAGCTAATAAGGGATTTAGTTTTATGGCTTCGATTATTTTTCCTTCATTATCCGGTTTATATTTAATAAGTGTATATAATAAGGAAAGCAAAATTGAGAATAAAAATTTAAAAGAGATAGTATGTAAAAGTATTGTTGTGCTTTTGATTTCAGTTTTAATTGCGGGAGTGGGCGGAGTTTTCATTGGCTCATTACTTTCCGGTTCTGAGTACGTATTAAAGTTAGATGTATTTAGAGGAGTTAAACTTTCGTTTATTTTACCTATTTTAATTTTTGGATTTGCGTATGTTGTAAAATGCGGAATTTATTCGGATGAAAAGGGAAAGCCTCTTAGCATATTGGAACAGATTAAAAAACTAATGAATAGCAGTATTACTGTAAAGTATGCTGTTGCCGGTGCTGTTTTGGTTCTGGGATTGCTTATTGTTGTTATGAGAAGTGGAAATACATTAATTACTTCGGCGTCTAGTATTGAGATTGCTTTTAGAAATTTCTTAGAGAAATATTTGATTGCAAGACCTAGAACAAAAGAGCTTATTGCGTTTCCCGTTTTGATGTTTATTGTTTATTCTGCAAGATATAGAATAAAGGAAATTGGATTACTTGTAATGCTTGTTGGTATGATTGGAATCGAAAATGTAGTTAATTCGTTTTGCCATATAAGGATGCCCGTTATGGTGACAACATTAAGTTCAATTTATAGCTTGATTTTTGCAGTTATAATTGGTAGTATTGGTATTGTGATTATTGAGAAGATTATAAATTTAGTTAAAAAGCAAAAAGGAGGTTCCTTGTAGAAATGAAGAAGGTATTATTAGCAGGATATTACGGTCAAAATAATGTCGGAGACGAAGCAATCGCAGAAGCACTTACAAAGGAGTTAAAAAGAAGAGGATACGAAGTTTTAATGTTATCTGGAGATAGAGTTACTTCAGCGCAACTTTACGGAGTGGAGGCATATAATAGACAAAGACTGCAGGATATGAAACTTGCTATTAAAAATGCTGATTTCGTAATTTTAGGTGGTGGAAGCCTTATCCAAGATGTTACAAGTACATATAGTTTAATGTACTATGTAGGATTTATTAACTTATGTAGAATGATGAGAAAGAAAATATATATTGCTTATCAAGGAATTGGGCCTATTAATAAGAAACAAAATGAGTTTTTAACTAAATTTACGCTAAATAGAAGTAAGAAACTTTGGATTAGGGATGAAATGTCCATTAATACATTAAGAGAAATTGGTGTTGTTAAGCCTAATATCATACTTTCTTCTGATGCTGTGTTTATGTTAAAGCCGCCTAGCAGAGAGAGAGTAAATGTATTACTTGCTAAAGCCGGAATAAGAAATGACGATGGAAGACCTCTTATCGGAATTGCTCCTAGACGTTGGGGTTCAGAAGATAAAGCAGGAGTTTTTGCTAAGATTGCTGATGAATGTATAAATAGATTTAATGCAAAGGTGGTTTTTTATGCATTCCATAAAGATACTGATGTAAAGTATATTAATGAGATTTGTTCAAGAATGACTAATCGTGCATATATAGTTGCAGATAGTTATTTACCGTCCGAAGTTATGGGTATGATGGGAGAAATGACGTTAAATATTGGTGTTAGACTTCACTCACTTATATTCTCTGCAAAAATGGGTGTGCCATTACTTGGTATATCGTATGACCCTAAAATTGATGGCTTTTTGGATATGCTGGGTATGTCACCTGTATGTGATTATAGTGAATTGTCTAAAGAACAGGTTATGCCTGCTGTTAGTTGGATTATGAAGAATCCTTTCCCTGTGGAAAATATGTTAGAGACTATAAATGGGTTTGAAAAGCTTACTATTAGAAGTTTAGACGAAATTTTACTAGATAGCGAGATGGAATCGTAGAAAACGGAGGATTTTATGAAAATTCTTGATGTGCGAATTGATGAAGTTACTATGAACGAGGCTGTAGAAAAGGTAAAAATCTTTTTAGATGAGGATAAGATGCATCTTATTTGTACGCCTAATCCTGAAATGCTTATGACTGCTCAAGATGACGAGGAATTTAAGCGAATACTTAATTCTTCCGAACTTAACATACCGGATGGAACCGGAATTGTGTGGGCAGCCGAAAAGTTGGGGAATCCATTAAAGGAGCGAGTAGCTGGATTCGATTTTATACATAGGATTTTTGAGCTCGGGAAAGATAAAAATATATCTTTTTATTTCTTGGGTTCTAAGCCTGGTGTGGCGGAAACTGCTAGTAAAAAGATTGAGGAAAAGTATTCGGGAATAAAGGTTGTTGGGACTAATGACGGTTATTTTTCTGTGGAAGAAGAAAAAGGAGTTATTAAAGAGATTAACTTTAAAAAACCTGATGTTTTGCTAGTTGCAATGGGAGCACCAAAGCAAGAGAGATTTATAAATAAATATAAAGATAAGTTGAATTGCAAGATTGCAATTGGTGTTGGTGGGTGCTTTGATGTTATTTCCGGTAATGTTAAAAGAGCGCCAAAACTTTTTATAAAGTTGAGACTTGAATGGCTATATAGAGGGCTTACTGATTTTAGAAGATTAAAGAGATTAGGAGCTATTCCAAGATTTATGATTGCGGTAAAGAGGGAGCGTAAGAGAAAGTGAAGTTAGATATAAGTAAAAAAAGATTAAAGAGAATTGCCGTAAATTTATTTTATGTAGTGGTTGGCGTTATATTGATTGCTTTGTCAATTAATATGTTTTTCTTAAAGGTAAAAATTACTCCCGGAGGAGTGAGCGGACTTGCCACAGTTATTTACTATTTAACTAACATTTCCGTTGGTACTGTTGTATTTGCAATTAATATCCCGTTGTTTATTGCGGGTTTTTTTGCGTTTGGAAAAAGGTATAGTGCTAAAACGTTATTCGCTACATTATTACTATCAGTTGTTTTAGATACTACTACATTTTTACCTCAAGTAACAGACGATATGCTTTTGGCGTCTATTTTTGGTGGACTTCTTATGGGTGCAGGAATGGCTTTAGTTTTTAAAGGCGGGGCTACGACTGGTGGAACTGATGTTGCGGCTAAGTTAGTTATTAAATATTTTCCGAGGTTTAATATAGCTGAACAGCTTTTCTTTATTGATGGATTGGTGGTTATTACTGCTATGATTGCTTTTAGAAATTTTGATATTGGATTTTATTCTATTATTACTATTTGGATTTCAGCAAAGGTTATTGATTTACTATTTGAAGGTGTCGGATTTGCAAAAGCAATTTTTATTATTTCGGATAACGGAGATGAAATTGCAGATAGGATAATGGCAGAGGTAGGACGCGGAGTAACCGGAATTAATGGAGAAGGAATGTATTTTAAGACAAAGAAAAAAGTACTGCTTACTATTGTGGATAAAAGTCAAATTCCATCAATTAAGTTTATAGTAAAGGATATAGATTCAAAAGCGTTTGTGTTTATAACTGATGTTAGAGAGACACTGGGCGAGGGATTTAACAGGTAGGAAAAAGATGCAATTTAATTTGCATTTTTTTTTGATTTGGCATATAATATAGTTAGAAAGTAAGAAAATAAGAAAGGAGAGGTGATAGCGTGTTAGCCGAATTACGTCAAAAATCACAAGTTACAATACCAAAGGATATCGTTAATAGTTTAGGACTAAAAGAGGGCGATAAATTCGATATTTTTGAGGAGGATGGAATAATTCATTTAGTTCCTGTTACGGTTTATCCTAAAAGTTATATTTTAGAACTAAAAAATGAGATACACGATGTAAAATGCAAATTAGCAGAGAATACTCAACCATTATTTGACGACATAGATGAGCTATTTAAAAAAATGGAGGGCTAGTCTATGGAGTTTAGAATTACTGCTACAGAACGTTTTACAAAGAGTTTTAAAAAACTTACTGAAAACGAAAAGAAAATTTTGAAGAGCAAATTAGAAATATTGAAAACAAATCCTATGCACCCTTCTCTTCGTACTAAGCGGATACAAGGTGTAAAGGATTTGTTTGAATGCAGTGTAAATATGGATTTGAGAATTATTTGGTATTATGATGGAAATAAGATTATAGTATTGCTAGATGTAGGGCATCATAACATTTTGGATAAATTTTAGGGGTGAAAAATAAATGGAGCCATTGGCATATAGAATGTGTCCAAGAAATTTGGATGAATTTTATGGACAGGAACATATTTTAGGAGAGGACAAGTTACTCAGCCGTGCTATAAAGGCTGATAGATTGTCTTCTATTATTCTTTGGGGACCGCCCGGATGTGGTAAAACTGCATTAGCTAAGGTCATTGCAACAATGACAAAAACTAGTTTTAAAAAGCTTAATGCTGTTAATTCCGGGGTTGGAGATATAAAAAATATTGTGCAAGAAGCTAAAAATTTACTTATGAATCCTTCGGGAAAAGTGGTGATTTTCGTTGATGAAATACATAGATTTAATAAGTCGCAACAGGACGCATTACTTCCGTATGTAGAAGATGGTACTGTTATTTTAATTGGTGCAACGACTGAAAATCCTTATTTTGAAGTAAATAAGGCTTTGATTTCGCGTTCTACAGTTTTTAAGCTTGAGCCATTAAGAAAAGAGGATGTAGAGAAGGCGTTAAATGCGGCAATAAAAGATAAAGAAAGAGGACTTGGAAATTATCTTGTGGAGTTTGAGGATGGAACAGTTTCATATATTGCTGAGTTATCAAAGGGAGATGTGAGAAAAGCACTAAACATACTTGAAATGGCTGTTTTAACTACCGAGATGAATTCCGACGGGAAAATATATGTTACTAATAAAATTGCAATGGAATGTACACAACAAAGAGTAACTGAATTCGATAAAAACGGTGATTCACATTATGATAATATAAGTGCTTTTATTAAGTCGATGAGAGGTTCAAGCCCGGACGGAGCATTATTTTACCTTGCTCGTGCTATTGCCGGTGGGGAAGACCCTTTGTTTTTAGCAAGAAGGATAGTTATATGTGCTGCTGAAGATGTAGGAATGGCAGACCCTAATGCATTAGTAGTAGCGAATGCCGGAGCACAAGCGGTTTCGCTTGTTGGTATGCCGGAGGCAAGAATAATTTTGGCTGAGATGGCTGTATATGTTGCAAAAGCACCTAAGTCAAACGCAAGTTATCTAGGAATAAATCAGGCTTTATATGACGTTATGAACACAGATACCGGAACAATTCCTATGCATATAAGGAATACGCCGGTAGAAGAAATGAAAGAGTTTGGATATGGTGAGGGCTATAAATACGCTCATGATTACGAAGGCGGATATGTAGAACAGCAGTATTTACCGGACAAGATTAAGGATAAAAAATATTACATAGAGAAAAACCACTCAAAAGGGTGAATTCCTTAGGGATTAATGAGTTTGTCAAGTGAAGTGTGTAAGTTTTTTTGAAAACTTAAAAATTTATATAA